>CACXFN010000088.1 GCA_902766915.1 uncultured Eubacteriales bacterium | reverse complement strand
TTACCACTATTCCAGAAGAGGATTGGACGGATCAGGTGCAGATCATCGGCTGGCTGTATGAAGCATATAATATCGAACTAAATGACATTGTTTATGACGGGAACATGTCAAAATCTAGAATCACAAAAGAACTTTTACCTGCTGCGACAACAATTTACACTCCTGATTGGCCAGTACGATACATGGTTGAAAACAGTCTTGGGCGTCTGTGGTTGGAAGGTCATCCAAATGATGAACTGAAATCCGAATGGAAATACTATCTGGAGGAGGCAGAACAGGAGCCGGAGGTGCAGGCACAGCTTGCCGTTATCCGGAAAGAGTATGCTGCTCTGAAACCGGAGAAAATTCGGGTCATAGATCCCTGTATGGGTTCGGGCCATATACTTTGCGTTCTTTTTGATGTACTTGTCCGTATCTATGAGGACTACGGATATACCGCACGTGAAGCGGCTGTCAAGATCGTAGAAAATAACTTGTGGGGTTTAGACATTGATGAGCGTGCTGCCCAGCTGTCTTATTTTGCCGTGATGATGAAGGCTCGCCAGTACGACCGTCGCTTCTTTACCCGCAAGGTGCAGCCGCATGTATATGCAATCCATGAGACGAATGATCTTGGTGGTTCTTATAAGCAAGCGATGGACGATTTCCTACTCTCTAAGGAGCATCAGGAAACGCTGAATTATCTGATGGATGCCTTTGTAGATGCTAAAGAGTATGGTTCTATTCTTCAGTTGGAGAAGCGTGATTATGAAGGCCTTAAGGAGGCGTGGAAACTCACATTGTCTCAAACATTTGAGGGTTTCAATATGACTTTATGGTCAGCTGCAGTAGCTCCTGAGATACCCTATATAATCAACCAAGCCATTACCCTTACGCAGCAATATCATATTGTAGTAACTAATCCGCCATATTTGAATAGCAGTAGATTCAGCCCAAAGCTTGATTCATATGTTAAAGAAATTTATGTTAAAGCCAAAGCTGATTTGTGTATGACAATGTACAAGCATGCCATTGATTCTATGGTTATAAATAACGGTTTTGCTGCGTTTATTACAACATCCTCTTGGATGTTTTTGGCAAGCTTTCATACTTTACGTGAGGAATTTCAAAGACACACAGCAATTTCATCGCTGGTTGATTATGGGACAGAACTTTTTGAGGGAAAAGTTGGCCATAATCCGATAGTGTCATGGTGTACACGGAAGAGTTGTCTTTCATACAATATTACTGCAATAAGGCTTGTTGAATTCTGTTATTCTCGTAGAGATGAAAAAGAACCAGAATTCTTTAATACAGCTAATAGATACATATCTAACCAGAACTCATTCTCACAAATACCAAGTGCCCCCATTGCCTATTGGGTGAGCAAAAACCTTAGAGCTGTTTACAGTAAGGGAGAACCTCTGAACACTATGGCAACAGTTTTTGAAGGCTTGAAAACAAGAGATAAGGAACGTTTCTTGCGCTATTGGTTTGAGGTTTTTGATAAAAAATGGGTCCATTATGCCAAAGGCGGTGCTTTTAGGCGTTGGTATGGAAACGGGGAATATGTTGTTAATTGGGGAGATGATGGATCGGAGGTTAGAAACTTCAAAAAGTCCAGTGGCGCAAATTTTGGTTATTATTTTACTCCAACAGTCACATATTCAGCAATGACATCGAAAAAATTCTCGGGTCGCTGGATTTCTGATCAGATTTTTGGTGGTGGTGGAGGTGGAATAACGAATACGGAAATTCCATTATATATTCTTGCTTTTGTAAATTCATGCGTGTACGACAAATTACTCAATCTTCTTAGCTCAACTATGAATTTTGAGGTTGGACAAATTGGAACACAACCACTCATTGTTAACCGGGAACGTAAAGATGTCATTGAGAAAATAGCAAGAGACAACATTGAGTTATCACGGGCTGACTGGAATTCATTTGAGACATCTTGGGATTTTCAGCGTCATCCGCTTATTGCATTTGCCATTGACAGCAGATATATGCATTTATCGGACTGTTGGAATGAATACATGCGTGTCTGCAATACCCGTTTCGCCCAACTCAAAGCTAATGAAGAAGAGATTAATCGGATCTTCATTGAAATATATGATTTGCAGGATGAGCTAATATCGGAAGTCGATGATAGGGATGTGACAGTCCGCAAAGCTGACCTGCAGAGAGATGTCCGCAGTTTCATCTCCTATGCCGTTGGCTGTATGTTCGGTCGTTATTCCTTGGATGTTCCGGGGCTTGTCTATGCAGGCGGAGAATGGAATGGTTCCAAGTACACGACATTTCAGCCGGACAAGGATGCTATCATCCCGATCTGTGATGACGAATATTTCGAAGATGATATAGTAGGCCGCTTCGTTAAATTTGTCGAAGTAGTTTATGGTAAAGATACGTTGGAAGAGAACCTTCACTTCATCGCTGATGCACTCTGTGGCAAAGGCTCTTCCCGTGAGGTCATCCGTCGCTACTTCATCAATGACTTCTATGCGGATCACCTGAAGGTGTACCAGAAACGCCCGATCTACTGGCTCTTCGATAGCGGAAAGAAGAATGGCTTCAAGTGCCTAATCTACATGCACCGCTACCAGCCGGACACCATTGCCCGCATCCGCACGGACTATGTACACGAGCAGCAGTCCCGGTA
>CACXFN010000087.1 GCA_902766915.1 uncultured Eubacteriales bacterium | reverse complement strand
TCTGCATTACCTGTTCCTGATATATAAGGCAACCATAAGTTACATCCAATATTGGCGCAAGTTCAGGCGTAACATACTTAATCTGACTGGGATCTTTTTTATTTGCTATATACTTCGGAATAGATTGCATTGGACCGGGTCTAAATAGTGCGATTCCCGCAACCACATCTTCAAACCCACTGGGTTTAAGGTTCTTCATAAAGCTGGTCATACCACCGCTTTCCAATTGGAATACACCCATGGTATCACCCTCTGCAATCATTTCATAAACTGCAGGGTCCTCCAAGCCCATGTTTGAAAAATCTATTTCAACTCCGTGATTTGCTTTTATCAGTTCTAAGGCATCTCTAATTACAGTTAGGTTCCTTAAACCTAAAAAGTCCATCTTTAGAAGACCAAGTTCTTCTATAGTCGTCATATTAAACTGGGTGGCAACTCCCTTGTCCCCATTATATAGGGGTACATATTCATCCAGGGGTAGCTTTGATATAACTACTCCGGCAGCATGGGTTGAAGTATTCCTTGGGACACCCTCCACCCTCATGGCCATGTCAACCACCTTAGCGACACTCTCGTCATTTTGGTACATGGCCAGTAGTTCCGGACTTGTTTCCATGGCTTGCTTCAGTGTTATATTTAATGCGTTAGGTATGGCTTTAGCAATTCTGTCGCAGTCGCCATAACTCATCCCATAGGCTCTTCCCACATCTCTAATGGCCTGCTTGGCCTTCATGGTTCCAAAGGTAATGATTTGCGAAACGTTATCTTGACCGTATTTTTCTTTCACATAGTCGATTACTTCGCTTCTTCTCTCAATGCAAAAATCAATGTCAATATCAGGCATGCTGATTCTCTCGGGATTCAGGAATCTTTCAAAAAGCAAATTGTATTTGATGGGATCAATATTCGTTATGCCAAGAGCATAAGAAACAATACTTCCCGCAGCAGAGCCTCGACCGGGTCCAACCTCTATATCATGGTCTTTGGCAAATTTAATGAAGTCCCACACTATCAGAAAATATTCCACGAATCCCATGTTTTCGATTGTCCTGATTTCAAACTCCATTCTGTCTTCCAATTCCTTGGTGACCTCACTATATCTGTCATGGAGTCCCTTTTCACAAAGCATTCTGAGATATTCTCTATTTGTATATCCTTCGGGTGGTGTGTATTCAGGCAGGTGGTATTCTCCAAAGGTGAAGCTCACATCACAGCGATCTGCAATTAATTGTGTATTATCACAGGCTTCCGGAATATGAGAGAAGATTTTTCTCATTTCATCTTCACTCTTTAAATAGAACTGATTGTTAGGAAAACGCATACGCCTTTCATCATCAAGGGTAGTTGCAGTCTGAACTGCCAGGAGCACATCGTGGGCCTCAGCATCTTCCTGATTGATGTAATGTACATCGTTGGTTGCAACCATGGGAATGTCCAATTCCCTGGAGAGTCTTATTAAGTCCGGATTAATGGCAGCTTCTTCATCAAGCCCTTGATCCTGAATCTCCAAAAAGAAATTACCGTGGCCAAAAATCTCATCTAATTCCAGAGCTTCTTTCCTTGCTCCTTCATAGTCCCGGTTTAATAAATGGCGTTGAACCTTACCTGCAAGACAGGCGGAGGTGGCAATAATGCCTCCTCTGTATTTTCTAAGAATATCTTTATCGATTCTGGGTTTGTAATACATGCCTTTTACATAACCCTGAGACACGATTTTAATCAGGTTCCTGTAACCCTCATTGTTTTCCGCAAGCAAAATCAAGTGATATTGATGTCGGTCCAAGTCGGGATCCTTATCCTCCATGGCTCGCGATGCCACATAGACCTCACAGCCAATAATAGGTTTAATCTCATGCTTTTGACATTCTTTATAGAAATCAATAACACCAAACATATTGCCGTGATCCGTGATAGCCAAAGAATTCATGCCCAATTCCTTTGCCCTGGGAATCACCTTCTTAATCCTGGACATTCCATCCAGAAGACTGTATTCAGTATGTAGATGTAAATGGGTAAAAGCCATTATCGCTCCTCTACTATATATTCTCTTTTATGATTGCTTTATTCTTCCACCTACCCAGTTTATATGCACCAAATGTAAGCAGAGCTCCTAATGTCCATGTACATAAAAGTGAAGTGGAGAGCATGAAGAAGTTGCCCTGCGGTCTGGCTGGAGTCTTGGAAAGCTGTACCAATAGGTAGGCAACCGGAACTCTGAATACCACGCTGGTTAGTATGGATATCCACATCGGTGTCACCGTATCTCCGGCTCCGCGCATTACTCCACCAAGGCATTGGGTGATTTCAATCACCACATAACCAAAGGCGAGTATCAACATGATATGATAACTTAAATCTATCAATTCCTGGGTCTTGGTGAAGATTGCCATCAGATATTTACCAAATAAAATGATGGTAATCGACAGCACAGCACTTATCCCCATAGCAAATATGGTTCCTCTCCTGGCTCCCGTAATCACTCTGTCCATCTTTCCTGCACCAATGTTCTGACCGGCATAGGTGGTCATGGCTGTACCAAAGGATATTGCCGGAAGCACTACGAATCCATCCACTCTCATTGTTATTACGTTTGCGGCAATACACATTTCTCCGAATGTATTTGTAAGTGATTGCACAACGATGAGTGACATGGAAAAAATCGCTTGGGTAATACCTGAAGGAAGTCCCAACTTTATTAGTCTTCCGGAGTATTCCTTTTCAGGCTTTAGGTATTCTTTCCTGAGCTCAAATACATCCTTCATGGACATGAGCTTCCTAAAGGTAAGTATTGCTGATATCAATTGCGCAATGGCTGTGGCCAGAGCCACTCCCGCGACTCCCATATTGAATTTAGCAACAAACAGCAAGTCCAAACCGATGTTTAACACCGTAGCTATTATCAAGTATAGAAGGGCCGACATTGAATCCCCAAGGCCTCTTAGCACACCGCCAAGAATATTGTAGAATCCCATTCCGGCCACTCCCATGAATAGGATCATCAGATAGGTATGGCACCAGTCAATTATTGTTTCCGGCGTCCCTAGAAGATTCAAAAGTGGCCTTGCTGCCAGACTCCCTACCACCATGATGAATACAGAAGCCATACCCGTTAGAGTTATACAGCAACCTATGGCTCGAGACAGCTCTTCCTTCCGCCTTGCACCAAAGTATTGGGATACCATAATGCTGGCCCCCATGGAGATACCAATAAATAAAACAATCATTAGATTGATTATGGGTCCTGCACTACCAACTGCAGCAAGGGCATTATCTCCAACATACCTTCCAACTATAATTGAATCAACAGTACTATATAATTGTTGTGCAAAATTCCCAATGATCATAGGGATTGCAAACAGTATAATTTGTTTTATAGGATCGCCCACGGTCATATCCACCGGAGCAAATAATTTTTTAAAGGATGACATTAACTATAACTTCCTTATTTATTTAAACTTTATTTAATATCAAAAACTCTATTTTAGTAATAAGCAGCGATTACTTTTCTAAGTCATTATTGTACCACAGTTTCAATAGCAAAACACATTAGAAACCAAAAGCATTGCAAATCAGACCAAAAGCATTGCAAAT
>CACXFN010000086.1 GCA_902766915.1 uncultured Eubacteriales bacterium | reverse complement strand
TTGAAATCAGAAATACCTTCAAGGTTCCAAATGTGGGAATCATCGGCGGTGCCTATGTAACAGAGGGTAAGGTTGTCAGGAATGCACAGGTAAGATTGGTTCGCGACGGCATCGTAATCCACGAAGGTACCATCAGCTCACTAAAGAGATTTAAGGATGATGCCAAGGAAGTTAACCAGGGTTATGAATGCGGTATCGGTATCGAAAACTATAACGACATCAAGGAAGGCGATGTAATCGAATGCTTCCACATGGTTGAAATAAAGAGAGACTAAAATGGGTAAATACAGAACAGGCAGACTGGGAGAGGAAATCAGGAGAATCGTAAGCAATATGCTTCTCACTGAAATCAAGGATCCCCGTCTGGCAGGAAAAATGATCAGCGTAACAGGAGTAGACGTAACTTCCGATGGAAGTTACGTTACTTGCTATGTTACGGTACTCGGTTCATCAAAGGATAAAACCGTTCACGAAGAAGGAACCGATGAAGCAAAGCTTGAAAATCAAAAAGTAATTGACGGTTTAAAATCCGCCTCCGGACTTATACGTAAGGAAATCGGAAGGCAGGTTAAGGTGAGACATACACCGGAATTGATATTTAAAATAGATTCTTCTATGGAATATGGCAGACGTATTTCTAAGGTTATCGATGAATTGGATATCAAACCCGACTCAATAAATGATGAAGATATGCCGGAGAAGAACTGAAATATGTCAATCCTCCGGCATATTTTCAATATAGGAAGAAATCATGAATAATAAAAACTCTACAATTAAAGAAATCGCTGAAACCTTAAAAGGTGCAAGAAGGATTGCACTATTTCCTCATGTTAATATTGATGGAGATGCATTTGGATCTTGCATTGCTTTGGCACATGCACTTGCAGTACTGGGGAAAACATGCAGAATTGTATTGTCGGAAGAAATTCCTGAGAACCTGCAGTTTCTTGATGAGGAAATGCTGTTCTCAAGAATCATTTCAGATCTAGATAATAGGGAAGAGCTCATAGAGAATGACATAGGAATCATGATGGATTTAGGTGAATTGAAAAGAATACCGGGGAGGGAAGAATTCTTTAATTCATCCAAATTAACAATCTGCCTGGATCATCACGGAACCACAGAACCTTTCTGCCACATGAACTATATAGATTCCGATGCGGCAGCAACAGGGCAAATAGTGTATAAACTGATTCTGGAATTATTTAATGAGTCCAAGGATGAAGCATGTGATTTAGTTTCAGATAGTATTCCGGGAGAAGAAAAAAGAAAAATAGCGGAAGCGCTTTTTGCGGCAATTACAACGGATACAGGTGATTTCCAATATTCCAATACCCAAAAGGAGAGCCATGAAATAGTTGCAAATCTTTATGATTGGGGACTTAATGCCAATAAGGTAAGCGTAGAGATATATGAGAACAACAGAATTGAAAGACTGAGATTAACATCCGAAGTATTGGCAACAATTGAACTGATTTGCCATGGTAAGGTGGCGTTGGCATACTGTTCCCAGGAAATGCTTAAACGAACAGGCGCAAAAATGGAGGAAACGGAGTGGATTGCCAGCGACTTAAGAGGAATAAGAGGGGTGGAGGTTGCAATCTTCTTAAAGGAAGAAAACGAAAATACCATTAAGGCCAGCCTGCGTTCCAAGAAATACTTTGATGTTTCTTCATTTGCCCAAGAATTCGGTGGAGGCGGCCATATAAGAGCTGCGGGATATACTGTGAAAACAAGCCTGCATGATGCATTAGATGATATTAGGAAAAAGATAGAGAAAGAATTATAGGGATTTGAAAGACTGTATTATAGTTATTAATAAGCCTCAGGAGATGACATCCTTTGATGTGGTTGCCATCATGAGAAGAAAACTGGGGGTCAAAAGAATTGGTCATCTCGGGACATTGGATCCCATGGCAACGGGAGTTCTTCCTATTGCAATTGGTAAAGCAACCAGAGTCATGGATTATCTTGAGATGGATTTAAAGGAATATGTGGCTGAAATCACCTTTGGTTTAAAATCTGACACCGATGACATTTGGGGAGAGATTCAGGAAGAAATAAACAGCCCTCCCAACGAAACAAATAGGCATATAATTAATCGAGAAGACTTAGAAAAAGCAATAGAGTCTTTTAGAGGCGTTATAGAACAGGTGCCACCAAGGTACGCCGCTATCAAAAAAGATGGGAAAAAGCTTTATGAATATGCTCGAGCAGGTCAGGAAATAAAAGTAGAACCGAGAAAGATCTATATAGAATCCATAGAAATCCTTGATTATAATGATAACCATTGTGAGAATGGGTTGGGCTTGGATCTACATCCCATTGCAGTTTTAAAAATACGATGTAGTAAGGGCACGTATATTCGTTCAATTGCCAGGGATTTAGGTGAAATAATCGGTTGTGGCGCTGTGATGTCAGGTCTAATCAGAACCTCCAGCGGTGTGTTTAAGATACAGGATGCAATGGATATTCAATCCATTGTTGATAGTTCGGATTTGATTACAGGTGAAATATTTTTAGAAGAGAATTCTTTTTCTATTGATGATGCATTGAGTTTTTTCCCGAAGGTGTATTTGGGGGAGTGGGAGAGCAAACTCTTTTCTACAGGTGTAAAACTTCGGAATGATCAGTGGTATTCCTATGGGGATTGTATTAATGATATAAAGGAATTTCCCTTGGAATTACCTGAGGAATTTGATAAATTGTATCGAGTTTATGATAATTGCAATAGTTTTTTGGGAGTTGGCAAAGAGTTAAATAGTGGGGAATTAAAGGCAGATAAGGTGTTTATATAATGCAGACATTTAATAGCTTGGAAGAAATAAAGGATATAGAGAATACTGCTGTTGCCCTTGGCAGCTTTGATGGCGTTCATTTGGGACATCAGGAACTTATTCGTCGTACAGTGAATGTGGCTTTGAATAATGGTTTAAAGTCCGGTGTATTTACTTTTTCAAATCACCCCAAAAATGTAATTATGGGGGAGGATGCTGTAAGGAATATT
>CACXFN010000085.1 GCA_902766915.1 uncultured Eubacteriales bacterium | reverse complement strand
GATCCAACGGCTCTACCAAGGGTTCGCATTGTTGGCGATGCGGGGTTAGAAGCCTTTATCTCATCGATTTAATAAATCTTTCATACCAATCCCGCTTATCTTCTCTCTGGAATTATTTCAAGCCAATATCCGTCGGGATCCTGAATGAAGTAGATGCCCATATCTGGATTCTCGAAACAAATGCAATTCATTTCTTCATGAAGCTTATGGGCGGCATCAAAGTCGTCGGTGCGGAATGCCAGATGGAATTCTTCCTCACCAATATCGTATTTGTCCGGATGATCGGCGAGCCAGGTGAGTTCCAACTCAAACTCACTTTCTTCATTTCCAATATAAACTATTATAAACGAACCGTCTGTTGCCTCTTTACGTCTGATTTCCTTAAGCCCCAATGCCTTCTCGTAAAACACCAGGGATTTTTCCAAATCCTGAACGTTATAGTTTTCATGGATCATTTTGAATTTCATTTCAAATCCTCCATTTATCAATTTAATCGTTGCTTTATTCTATCGTAGAACTGTATATTGTTAATCCTCGATGCTTTTAATCTTTGATCCATTATGTCTTTGCTCTGTTTTATCTTTGATTATTGTGTTGCAAAAGGAGACCAATTGTCAGCTTTACTTAAATAAAAACAAATTGCCTCGATTACGAGGCAATTAGCTATCTATTCAATGCCCGCTATTGTGGCACCCTCAAGTCTTATTAATGCAGGAATCAAGGCATCATTATACTGACGAAGTTCCTTGGAAAGGTACATTTCCTTGAGGAGTTCCGACATTGATCCGGAAACGGATCCGCCTGTCACCTTGGTTATCTTATCACCATCGTGGTAATAGCCCAGTCTGATTTCTCCTGCAATATCACCGGTCATGGCATTGCAGTCAAATCCGGAGAACTCAACAACTTCAATATAGGGTCCGGTTCTTAACTCTTCGGCAGTTTTGCTTCCGCCCTCAATTCGGTAATTGTATACCATAGAACTTTCCTTTAAACCGAGATATTGACTAAACTGTCTTGATCCAAAGAAGTTTTCCGGCACATTATCCTTAATGAGAACCCTCTCCTTAATTGCGGCACCTTCTTCATCATAAGCAAAATTGCGAGAACTGTTTGGCAGGATTGGAAGTGCCGTAAGAGTAACTTTATCACCCTTCACATCATCAGCAATAGGCTCTCCTATTTCCCAGTCGGATAATCTTTGATATTTAAATGCAGCGCTTACGCGATTATAAAAATAGTCTGTTAGTTCCACTGCATCTTGTGTGGATAGAATAAGAGGTGCCTTCTTTAGGTTAGGCGTTGGAGCAGCCTCCAATCTATCCTTACCCATGGTTAACAGCTCTGTTACATCCTTTGTAAGGCCTTCCTTATCGCAGGTTCCACGGTCATAAAGACGATAGAGTTCGATTTCATTATCATTGTTTTTGGCATTTGTGACAACTTCAATCAATGATGTTGGATATGCCATCTTAATATCTATTCCACGTGAATTAACAAAATGCTTCTCTTTTCTGCTAACAAAGATTTCATAGGAATTTAAGAATTCTGTATCCGTTTCCGGAATCGCAGCAAAGGTTTCGATATAGTCGCTGGATGTTTTCTTAATATCCAAATCGGAATCCATACCTACTGTTGAAGATACTGCATCCTCTACTCCTGATTCTTTGGGACCATTTATTTCATAATAAGGATTCTTCACAAGACCTGCCTGATAAACCAGATTATCAATCAAGGCCTTCACCTCTTCATCTGAAGCGGTCGGTGGTATTGTTCCAACAGCACTTCCCAGGTATTTTCCGTCTTCAAAGCTCTTATATACCTTCACCTTTATGCTGGTTACGTTTTTCGCTCTATTCTGATCCAGTTTATGACGAATGAAATAGAACTCCCATCCGGATTCTCTTACTTCTTCAATTTCATAATCGTCTGCAGCGGAAGTTGCGAGTAATTCTTTTATCCTGTCCATATATCCTCCGTATATAGTTAACACGTATGCGTTTTCACTTAAACATTAACAGGCGTATTTTCATGACATCAATTAGGCATTAGCCTAAGCGAGCACGACACTTAAGGTATGGACCGCCATCTGCGACCTTAACCCATTCTTTGTGGCCCTTACCACATCCGCCATTTCCCGGAACTTTTCTATCTATACTTGCCATAGTAACCGAGCCGAGAAGGTCAGGAACATAGCCTGTCATAACCACCGGAGATACCAACTTTCCGGTCAGCTTGCCGTCCTTGATTTCATATCCACGACTGATAATGCATTGGATTCCCCAATGCTTCGGATCTTCCATTCCGCTTTCCATTCCATCAAGGAGATAACCAAACTCCACTGACTTTATCATGTCCTCCAAGGTGTCTGTCCCCGAATCAAAGATGGTGTTGGTCATTCTGGTATAAGCCTTATGCGAATAATTTTCTCTCTTGCCATTTCCCGTCGGCTTAGTTCCAAGTCTAAGAGCGGCCAGGGAATCACAAATTCCTGTTCTTAGAATTCCCTTTTCTATTTCCATTACGTCGCCAGCCAATACACCTTCATCATCAAAGACATACGCCGCAACACTTTCTTCGCATAGTGCACCCTCATGCATAGTTACAAGGTCGGATCCCACTCTCTTACCTATATGCTCTGCCCCCAGTGCTCTCCCCTTGACGAACATATCCATTTCTACTCCGTGTCCGAAGGCTTCATGCGCAATTAGCCCGGAGACCTCCGGAGTAGTTATGATGTCATATTCACCCGGAACAATCTTTTCAGCATCAAGGGCCTCGGTCGCCTTCTTTGCAACCTTAAGCACAACCTCTTTTAGGCCGGAGAAGATTTCCGGACCTTTGATTCCGGAAACACCTTCGGATGCCATCTTGTTTTCTCCGTTCTTGCTGCAGATAATCACTGTTGATCCTTCAGAGTAAACATAGCTTTGGCGAAGATATCTATTCTTAGTTATGAACATCTTGTTAACATGTGTGCTTTGCCCAACAACAATGCAATCAATAGCATTCTCCGCTGCGGCAAAACCTGCATCCGATATTTCTGTGAGCAGTTCAACCAATTCCTCTACATTCACAACTTCAGGCATTATTTCTGTTTCTTTTTCCACAAACAGTTCAAGAGGTTCATCTTCCAAAATGTCTGTGTCATAAATCTCCGTAGCCGTAGCTTTTAATACTTCAAGCTGTGCATCAAGTTCCTCAATAATATGATTTGCCAATTCTTGAGGAGTCTTTCCATCAGTGTCGTTGAATGCATATTCGCTGTAGAGACCATCTTTTCGTACTCGAATTACCGTCCCTCTTTCCGATGTCATGGTTTGATTTGACACGCTTTTATGTCTTTGCGAAATCCTGACAACCAGACCATTGGAGTCTGTGGAAAGAGCACTCACATAGTCATACTTCTCCCCCAAAATAGCAACCAAGGACTTTATGTCCGGAGCAAGACCTTCCAAATATGTCGAAAACTTTGCTTTCATTTGTCAATCCTTCCTGCAGTAAACATTTAAAATTACTATCGTACCCTAAACAATATATCATATCGGTAGTGAAAATCATAGTTGATTATTTGGCAAATCAGTACTGGTTCTATGAAAAAGAATTCTCTACTATTGGACAAAACACTTGATATTTCAATCATTTCATGATATTAATATCTTAATGAGATTTTTTTCTTTAAAAATTCGGAGGAAGAGTCATGGGAAAATTCGTTATTAAAAAAGGAAAGAAAGGCTTCAGATTTGATCTTAAATCAGGCAACGGAATGATTGTTGCTTCTGGAGACGATTTCTTTGCAACAGAAGCCGCTGCAAAAAAGGCTGTAGCAACATGGCAGAAAAACGTTGAAAAAGCAGGCATTGAAGATCAAACAGTGGAAGGATTTGCAAAGGTTAAGAATCCTAAATTTGAAATCTACAAGGATTCAAAGAATGATTTCCGTTTCCGTCTGAAAGGTGGAAATGGTCAGGTTCTGGCAGTGAGCGAAGCTTATAAGAAAAAACCTTCTGCACAGAACGGAATTAAATCCGTAATTAAAAACAGTGCAAACGCAGATGTAGTTTTGGAAGAAGCAAAGGTAGCTCCGAAAAAGGCAGAAGCTAAAAAAGCTGCTCCTAAAAAGGCCGCTCCAAAGAAGGCTGCTCCTAAAAAAGCCGCTCCAAAGAAGGCCGCTCCTAAAAAAGCCGCTCCTAAAAAAGCCGCTCCAAAAGCAAAGAAATAAAACGATACGATTAAAGGCAATATGGCATATAAATAATAGGGCCGAGATTATCTCGTGCCCTATTTCAATGGAGCGGGCGTAAGGAATTTCTTCTTCCCTAACCCCGCAATATCAACAGCATTCGAGGACGCATTCGTTTAAACCCACTAATACGTTTGAGTTAATGTAG
>CACXFN010000084.1 GCA_902766915.1 uncultured Eubacteriales bacterium | reverse complement strand
GCTTCCAGAGTCACCTTATTCTTCAGCGATTCCAATACCCACGCATGATAATTGTTTACGTATTCGATTTCTTCTTCCGTAAGCATTTCCTTTACTATGGCATCACGTTCATAGGGGCAGCATGTCAGGTTTTCGAAACAGTAGCACTTTGCTGAAGAAGCTGCTTCTTCCCTGCAGCAGTTTTTATCATCATCACCGCAGTCGCACGGTACACAGAGAATCTCATTTTCTATACGAACTCCGAATTCTCCTTCCGGGTAGTAGCCAGGTTCATTGCTGGTAATCATACCCGGGATAAGCGGCTCCTCGCAAATAGTGTTTATTCTCTGCGGTCCTTCGTGAACACAAAGCACGTGGCCGACGCCGTGTCCTGTACCGTGATTATATGAAATACCGTATTCGTCCATAGTAGTCGTTACGATTTTATCAAGGTCAATACCCTTAGTGCCATCGCAGAATTTTGCCATAGCAAGCTGTGCATGGCCTTTAAGAACCACTGTATAGGCCTCTTTCATCTTCTTGGTTAGTGGTCCCAATGCAATTGTTCTGGTGATGTCTGTGGTGCCTGCTTCGTACTGACCTCCGGAGTCTACCAGGAGAAAACCTTCCGGCCGCAGTGTGGCGTCACTTTCGGGAGATGCGCTATAATGAACAATCGCACCGTGCTCCATGTATCCGGCAATAGTTTCAAAGGATAAATCCAGGAAGCCCGATAGTGTGCGTCGCTGGTTTTCCAAATAATCCGATGCTCCAATCTCCGTCAACTGATCATTTGCAGCTATGGATGATTTAAGCCAGTGAATGAAGTTAACCATTGCTATACCATCATTCACATGGGCTTCCTTAGTTGACTCTATTTCAATTTCATTTTTTACAGCTTTTAGTCGGGATGTGGGAATCACATCGGTAAGCAGTATGTTGACTGTTTCCGGAACTATGCCGGTAATAGTATATGGTACGGTCTTTCCGTCTATTAAAAGTGTGGCTCCCTCAGGTATTTTTTCTATGTCCAGACAAACAGAAAGAAGGTCAATGTTTCCCCCATTGGGATCATTTGATTTCTGAGGATATTCTGACTTACTACTACCCTCATCATCAGGATCATAAAAATAATTCTTTACTATTACCCCTTCAGGAATGATTTCAGTTGGACACATATCTTTAAACAAATAAAGAATGGTATCATTTGGTGTAATCAAAGTATATGAGAAGAATACGGGAGTATGCGCCACATCGCTTCCTCTAAGATTGAATAACCAGGCATTGTCATCCAAGGTTGATATAAGGTGATAGTCAGCACCTGCCTTCTTCATCAGGTCACGAACCTGTTTAATCTTAGTTTCATAGGGAAGCCCAGCCGATGTTAAGGGCAGCTGCCAGACGGTCTTTCCGTTTAATGCAGGTCTATCATTCCAGATTTCACCCACCAAATCATAATCACTTAAAACCTGACCGCCTATCTCTGATGCAATCACATAATACTCATCCCCGGCTTCATAAGGCAGGGTTCTTCCATCAAAGCCTAATACAGGATTGACCTTATCCTTAGCAATCTCACTAAGCTTATCTCTGACATAATCATTTAAACGCGGAACCCCGGGTTCTTTATCCTTCATTAAATCAATACCGCTATCATCCAGTTCCATAGCAGCCTGAAGAAAGTATCGTCCGTCAGTCCATAGTCTTGCCTCGTCCTGGGCCACAACCAAGGTTCCTGCGGAGCCTGTAAATCCCGATACATATTTACGGGTCTTGAAATAGTCATGAAGATACTCGGATCCGTGGAAATCCCCTGTGGGCACAATGTACAAATCGATACCATACTCCTTCATCGCTCCTCTAAGAGCCGTCAATTCTTTTCTCATATTTGTTTTTCTCCTATTATTAAACCAAGAGCTTTTTAATGTCCTTATATAAGCTTAACTGTTTTCATCAAAATGAAATGACATAAGAATCCAATTACTATTCCACTGGCCAATCCTGAAAACATAAGTATGGGTAGGTAGATGAACATCCTAATGTCCGATACCAAGGCAGAAGCTATTAGAATTTGTCCTATGTTATGAAAAACGCCACCAGCCATACTTACACCAATTACACTGAATAGGTTTGTTTTCTTAAGTAGCCACATGACTATCAAGGATAGAATCCCACCAGCCATAGAATACATCATGCCAAATAAACCGGAAAAGAGTAATCCACTGATGACAATTCTCACCACATTAATGGCTAAGGCATATCTGAAATCTAATCGATATAAAGCAATCAATACCACCAGGTTTGCTATTCCAAGTTTAACTCCAGGCATACTTATGGAAAGAGGAATCATGGCCTCCACATAGCTGAACATTAGGGCTAGAGTGGCAAGAATAGCAGCAGTCGCTATTCGCCTGGTATGCTTATCCCCTCTTTTATCCGGTGACGACATCAACATCACCACCTTCCGATTGTCCCTCTTCATTATCTAAGCCCTGGTTATTGCCAGCAACAATTCTGACAACAACTCTATTAGGCAGACAAACTATACTTTGGTTGTTTCTTTTTATCTTACCCTGCCTGATACATACATGGTTGTGGCATGATGCATCCTCCATCTGAACCTTGCCATCCTTAATAACAACCTTGTTAAAATGATCGACATCGTTTAACTGAGAAGAGTCTGCATCAACATCAATCCAATTAAGACTATTGTTTTCTGAACCCAAAGCCTCTATATAGATCTCGTCTTTCTTTTGTATTACCAAAAGCTCTGCGTCCTTGCTTAAATCATATTCACCATAGGTTCTTCCATCCACATTTATTTCCACCAGGTATCGACTATCCTCCCCAGCGGAAGCATTGCTTACTCCACTTGCAAATCCAGGCACAGAAAGAGCAATACCCATGGCTAGCAAGAGAAAGAATAAAACTATATCGCCCTTTCGTATTATCTTAAACATATATTATTTACTAACAACCAATGCCACATATACCTGAATAAATCAATACTTTAATGATTATATCACAGACAGAGAAAAAGTGCGTTCCAATCCATAAAAGAGTTGCACTCCATATATCAAAACACGCGAGGCGGGCTCGCGTGTTTCAATTACAGTAAGCTTCTCTTACTAATGCTTGTGCTTATGTTTGTGTTTATTTTTAATGTCTATGCCTCTGCTGCAGTCTCTGCGGTTTTGTCCGTGGCAGCTGCAACCTTTGGTGCAGGTGCAGGAGTCTTTCCTTTTAGTTTAGCAAGCTGCTTCAGGTTAATGATGGCGCCTGTCGGGCAAGCCTTGGAACACATACCGCAGTTCTTGCACTTTTCAGGATCGATGTAAGCCAGATTATTCTCTACATGAACTGCATCGAACTTACAGGTCTTTTCGCACATCTTGCATCCGATACAACCAACAGAGCAAGCCTTTCTAACGTCTGCGCCGCCGGCTTTGCTGCTGCAGAATACTACGTTCTGATTGCTGTCAGGACCTATTCTGATTAGGTTCTTTGGGCAAGCCTTTGCACATGCTCCGCATGCTACGCAAGCATCTCTGTCTACGCGAGCCACACCGTCAACTACGCTGATTGCGCCGAAGTCGCATGCTGCAACGCAATCGCCTAAGCCCTGGCATCCGAAGGGACATTGCTTAACTCCACCGAAGAGCTGAGTTGCTGCCTTACAGGATGTAGGACCTTCATAGTCCAGGAGGTTCTTTGATACTTCCTTGGCACCATTACACATTACGATTGCAACCTGCTTGTCTGCAGAACCTGCGGATACTCCCAGGATCTCAGCTAATTTAGCTGCTACGCTGGGACCTCCTACGGGGCATTTATTGCAAGGAGTCTCGTGATCTGCTGCCAGTGTATTTGCATAGTCGTCGCAACCGGCGAATCCGCAACCACCGCAGTTTGCTCCCGGAAGAACTTCACGGAGAGCTGCTGCTGTCTCGTCAACAGGAACGAAGAAGACCTTGGAAGCGATGGT
>CACXFN010000083.1 GCA_902766915.1 uncultured Eubacteriales bacterium | reverse complement strand
GATTAGATATTCTTGGCTCCAGCGTTTTTATATCTGGTGTTTGTGATGCGTGATAATACATATAAATCCCTTTTCTCCATCCTTTGACTTAATTAATCCATTACATAAGCTCCAAATCCACTTCTATGGTAGTAGGATAACCTTTAGGTTATATATTTCATCCTATACTTTATTCACGCTTCACAAAATCCAAAGAGCACGTAACGATGCTCCTCCTAGAAAAACTACAATCAAGAAGAGCTTGAAAATTAGCCTCCACATTATAAACAGTAGACTAATCTGGGTTCCAACGATGTATCATTTCTAACTGACGAGGATTTCCTTGTGATACATTTAATCCATCTGGTAAGAATTCTTCCGGGATATACTTTTCACACTCTAAATCGCAAGCATATCCTGGAAAAACTATTTCAACATATATTACTCTATTGTTTTCTCCGAATAGCGATTTGTCGGTAATGGCATACACAAATCCGGAATCTGATGCCTGCATCGCCAGAACATCAAAGTTGATGAAACCAGTAACGCCGTATTTTCCAATATAATCTGTGGAATTATATAATGATAGTCGATTGGCTTCTAATTCATATTCGTCCTTACTATACTCGACAACCATATACCCTAAATAATTTGAGTCGAACGGATTATAATCAATCATCATAAATTCCTTAACAACCATTCTCTCTGTTACATCAGTTGGCCATATTTCCATCATGCCCTTCTCAGAGAACAGATTTAAATCTTCTGATGTCCTATAATGATTATAGTCGCTAACTTTAGTATATTTAACGGTATGTGCTTTTGTCGATAATATCAAATAACCCATTATTGCTCCAAAAAGTGTCGCCGCTAGCACTCCAATTGCAGTCACTATAGCCAACAATCTGGAAGATTTCTTTATTTGTCCTTTTTTAGGTGCCCCAGAAAAGTCAGTTACAAGTAACAAAAATGATAATACTGCAATAAACAAAGTGACTATTAACCGGATCCATGAGTTCGATATTCCCAATCTGTCCATCAAATAACTAGATGTACAGAAAGCAACAATTATTAATAATAGCTTTAATATCATCTCCTTTAAACTAGGGATACTTTCTCTAGCATATGCACCTTTTGTCTTTCTTAATCTAACAGTTATGCTTAACCCAACAATTGATAAACCTGCTGAAACTCCAAACCCTGCTGCAGCAAGGATATCAAGCACACCCCATGATTCTATAGGAAATCCTAGATTGGCTGTACCAAACCAATGTAATAATAAGGCAAGAAAAATGCAAAAGAAATTCACGACACTAATTTGACTTAGCTCCTTTACTAGCCACTCTCTTTCTTCACTTGCCGCTTCGGTTAAAGTAACTAAAGTAGTGTCGTTGTTAACTGAAGGAATGGAAACCGCATTTTTTCGTTTACCAGATAAGATTTCCTCCACACCCACTTCAAAAAGATCCGCCATATCCAGCATCATATCAATACTTGGTGTATTTCTCCCAGTTTCCCACCTTGATACACTTTTTTGAGTTGTATATAACTGATTAGCAAGTTCTTCTTGTGTCCAACCCTTTTCTTTTCTTAATTCAGCTATAAACCTACCAATCTCTTCTTGATTCATCATACTATACTCTCGCTAAACCTGTAGTTAATGACTCATAACTATTGTGACTATGATACCAAGAAATCAATTATTACAACAGGACATCTTGCGAGTAAACTATCAGGTTCCTATATTTCTCATATATCATTATGAATTTTTCATCCAAACCCTCTGAACCTAGAGTTTGCGTATACATAATCATCATGCGAAATAGACTCCTATCCTTAAATCATAATTATATAATATAATCTTCTTACTAATTTAAACAATCGGGAATATGGTTTTTGGACATTTTTGGCAATCAGCACAACCAAAAAAGTGCCTATTTAGGGTTAATAATCGGCACTTTTCAGGTTGTACGCTTGGTTTAATAAACTTATATGGGATTCTAACCCCATAATCATTCTCACTTAGAGCCTTTCTAAATACGCTTAGCCTTTCCTTTAAATGGATGTGCTTTTGCGTATTCCACTGCTGCGTCATTAATCTCTTTCAAGGTCATGCCTTCAAATAGAGATTCTCTCCATTTAGTGTAATCAAACCTCTCCCTTTGTATAACTGCAATGAATTCTTCAGCCTCAACATTACCAAGGTTATCTATAAGACATCTAAGACCTCTATTCATTATTTCTGCTGTACTTTTCATTTTTACTCCTCCAATCCAATAAAATCTAATAGATTAAGCATTCTCAATTTATCGGTTTCATATTTTAGCAGTCTTTTATCAGTACTAATAAAAGCATCACATTCTCCATAGATTGCACAAGCAACATGCAACGCATCTTTTTCCTTTACCCCAGTATCTTTTATGTTTTCCGCTATTGATTCAATAGCTTCTTTATTATCTTCTGAAATAAATATTGATGCATTCTTTATTAGGAAATCTGTAATTGATTCTTTTCTACCAATAAAAGGATTATGATTCTTTTCAAATTCTACAACATACGAAGAAACTAATTCATGTTTGCCTTTTTTAATCTCTTTTTGTATCTGAAGTTTAGCTTGTGTCTCCAAGGAAATACGAAGCTGTGTTTGATCATCATATGGCCTATTATAACAACACATATCTAGATATACTCTCATAAAGTCAAATATCCTTAACAAACAATTACCCACACGCTTATTATATCATATTACTGAATTGAATAACATTTTAAACCGATATTATTCCGTATTCGATTCCACAAGAGGATTTTGAACACAAACTTGAACACAGATTGAACACAATGGTGATGAGGCTGCATTTTCCTCCTTTCAATTTCCATTTCTAGTTCCAATGTCAAAACGTCCAAAACCATTGCAAAATGCCAATTTGTGATACCATTCAATATTGCGTAAGTAGCTATTGTCAATTATCAGACGCTAGCCTCTCACGCTGGAATCAGGGGTTCGACTCCCCTTGGCGATACCATCAAACCGTTGAAATTTCAACGGTTTTTTATTT
>CACXFN010000082.1 GCA_902766915.1 uncultured Eubacteriales bacterium | reverse complement strand
TACTCCCACGGGATATCGATAAATGGTATTATGTAGAGGAAGTTTTTAAGAAACACTGCGATAGAAATGGTTTTAAAGAAATAAGGACTCCTATATTTGAGCATACAGAATTATTTCAAAGAGGCGTAGGTGAAACAACAGATATTGTCCAAAAGGAAATGTATACCTTTGAGGATTATGGAAGAAGAAGCATCACGCTGAAGCCTGAAGGTACAGCGTCAGTTGTACGTGCCTTTTTGGAAAGTAAGCAGTATGCGGAAACTCAACCCACAAAGTATTTCTATGAAACATCCTGTTACAGATATGAGAAGCCACAGGCCGGAAGACTTAGGGAATTCCACCAGTTTGGAGCTGAAATATTTGGAACAAACAGCATGCTTGCAGATGTACAGGTCATTTCTATGGCTGATGATTTCTTAAAAGAGCTAGGTATAAATGATTTGGAACTGAGAATTAACAGTGTGGGATGTCCTACCTGCAGAGCCAAATATAAAGAGGCTCTTAGAGATTATTTCAGACCACATTTAAATGATTTATGCGATACATGTAAGGATAGATTCGAAAGAAATCCTATGAGGATTATAGATTGCAAATCTTCAGAAGACCATGCCTTGGCTGTAAATGCTCCAAGCATTTTGGATTATCTTTGTGAAGAATGCAATAAAGCATTTGAGGATTTAAAAGAAGGGCTTGATGCTTCCGAAATTGACTATGTAGTGGATCCGACAATTGTAAGAGGTCTGGATTATTACACAAAAACCGCATTTGAATTTATCACAAACTCAATTGGGGCACAGGGAACTGTTTGTGGCGGCGGAAGATACGACAATCTTATTTCTGAAATTGGTGGGCAGGATGTCCCTGGAGTAGGATTCGGACTTGGAATAGAAAGATTACTTCTTCTGATGGATAATACCGGAGTCTCCTTCCCGGAGGAAGAACCCATGGATGCATTGATTGTGACCCTGGGTGATGACGCTAAGAAGTTTGGAATTAAGCTTTCTAGAGATTTTAGAAATAAAGGTCTAAGATGTGACATGGATGTCATGGAAAGAAACATGAAGGGTCAATTAAAGTATGCTGATAAGAAGGGCTATAAATACGCGGTTATAATAGGTGACAATGAGCTTGCCGAAGGTAAATGCCAACTAAAGGATTTGAAGAATTCCACTCAGGAAGATATACCCTTCGATCAGCTATTGTCTAGACTAGTATAAATCTTCATATTTTGTAGCATTTCAATTATCAATTAATAGCAAGTATCAATAAGTAGCGAGGATTAATATGGCGATTATAAAGAGAACCAATATGTGTGGTGAACTCCGCATTGGAGACGTTAACAAGGAAATAGCATTAAACGGATGGGTTGCAAAACAGAGAAGTCTGGGAAGCCTTATCTTCATTGATTTAAGAGATAAAACTGGAATCACTCAAGTTGTCTTCGATGAAACGACTGAAAAGGATATTTTTGAATTGGCATCTGGTTTAAGAAGTGAATATGCTATAGGTGTCAAAGGTGTGGTTAGGGAACGTAGTTCTAAGAATCCGGATTTACCAACTGGAGATATTGAGGTTCTGGCAACGGAACTTACGCTATATTCACAATCAGAGACTCCGCCAATCTATGTTAAAGATGATGATAAGGTGGATGACAATTTGCGTTTGAAATATCGCTATTTGGATTTGAGAAAACCAAAGATGCAGGAAATATTTAGACTTAGACATGAGATGATGCAGGTAACCAGACGATATTTCTCTGAAAATGGATTTACAGAAGTTGAAACACCGAATCTAATTAAGGCAACACCGGAAGGTGCCAGAGACTATTTGGTTCCAAGTCGTGTTAATGAGGGCTATTTCTATGCGCTGCCACAATCCCCACAGCTATTTAAGCAGCTTCTTATGGTAAGCGGATTCGACAGATATTTTCAGATTGCAAGGTGTTTTAGAGACGAGGATTTAAGAGCAGATCGCCAACCTGAATTTACACAGATAGATTTGGAAATGTCCTTTGTGGATACAGACGATATTCTAGAAGTCCAGGAAGGTTTCATTAAAACACTTTTTAAAGAGATTAAGGGAATAGATATTCCGATTCCCTTAAGACGCATGTCTTATGATGAGGCTATGGAGCGCTTTGGTTCAGATAAACCGGATCTTCGTTTCGGTTTTGAGCTAAAGAAGCTTAACGATGTCGTTAGGGGAACCGAGTTTAAAGTTTTCGCTGATGCATTGGAGTCTGGAGGAGATGTTAGAGGTATATGCATAGATGATGCTTCTGATAAATTCAGTCGAAAAGATATAGATAAGCTCACAGATAACGCCAAACATTATGGAGCAAAAGGATTAGTTTGGATTCGCATGGAAGAGGATGAAAACGGCAATCAGATTAAGTCTTCTGTAAACAAGTTCTTCACTCAGGAACAGCTTGGGGAAATCGCAGCGGTTTTTGACGCAAAGAAAAACGATCTCATTTTGATCGCTGCTGATAAGCCTAAAGTTGTATTTGATACTTTGGGATTCCTTAGACGTCATATTGCGGGCATTCTGGGATTGCTGGATGACAGTAAATATGAAGTGCTTTGGGTTGTTGATTTCCCCATGTTTGAAAGGGATGAGGAGACAGGAAAACTGAAAGCCATGCACCATCCATTCACACATCCTAAAAATGAGGATATTCCACTCATGGATCAGGATCCAACTGCTGTAAAGGCAGATGCGTATGATATTGTAATTAATGGCTATGAAGCAGGTGGTGGAAGTCTAAGAATTCATGAGGCGGATTTGCAACAGAAGGTTTTTGAAATCATGAATATTGGATCAGAAGAATGTGAAAGAAAATTCGGCTTCCTTCTGGATGCGTTTAAATATGGACCACCTCCACATGGTGGAATTGCCTATGGTATGGACAGATTGGTAATGTTAATGTCCGAGGATCTGGATATTAGAGATGTTGTTGCATTCCCTAAGAATCAAAAAGCTCAATGCCTACTTTCCGGAGCACCTGCACCTGTTGATCAGGAACAGCTGAATGAACTCCATATAGCAGTTGTTGAGTAACGACACTAATAACGATATTAATAATGAGTGATATCAATAATGGAAAGAACAGAATAGGTTTAATGGGAGGGACTTTTGACCCTGTGCATTATGGCCATACAGGACTAGCTATAGCAGCGAGTCGTGAGTTAAGACTGGATAGAGTCATAATGATACCGGCATTTATACAGCCATTTAAAAAAGATAAATATGTAACATCTGATGAGCATAGGCTTGCTATGTTGGAGATTGCTGTTTCTGAGGTTAACACATATTTAAATCAGGATTCAAATTCCAATGATGTTTTGGAAATATCCACTTGGGAGATTGAAAAAGGTGGCATTTCATATACCTACGATACTATTATTCATTTTAAGGAAGTATATTCAGATTCTGAATTATGGTTCATAATGGGTGGAGATTCCCTCATGAAATTGGAAAATTGGTATAAGGGTAAGGATTTGCTAAAGGTATGTAACTTTGCTGTAGGGACTAGGCCCATGGATGATAATTCTGCATTGGATTCAACTATTGAAAAACTGTCCAAATCTTATGGAACAGAGATATACAAGGTTATGAAACCAATGCTAAATATTAACTCAACAATGGTTAGAGACAAACTTGATAAAAATGAGCCTGTATCCGGACTTATTTCACCTCAGGTTGAGTCATATATTTACGAGTATAAGCTTTATGGAGAAGAGTCCACGGGTTTTGAGCAGGTTTAAATCAAAAGTATTATAGCATAGCTATTTATAAGATTTATATGGATGTCTACACTATAAAAAATAAAGCATTATCGTTACTTACTGATAAAAGAAGAGTTCATACAGAAGGTGTTTTAGAAACTGCAATAAAACTTGGGAAAACTTATGGACTTGAATCAAATGACCTGGAAAGGGTAGAAATCGCATGTATATGCCACGATATATTTAGAGGGCGTAGAGGCGAAGAATTGAATGCTTTAATAGATAAATACGGCCTTTCGAAAAAGTATTATGGTAATGCAAATCTTGCTCATGGAAAACTGGCCTCCGCTTTTATGAAGTCTGAACTTGGTATCGAGGATGAGGTTATACTGGATGCGGTTAGTTTTCATACAACCGGACGTCCAGGGATGTCTCTTATTGAAAAGATTGTATTTATTGCAGATGCCATAGAACCAGGGCGTGATTATCCCGGTGTGGAAGAACTTCGTGAATTGGCTTTCTCAAATATTGACCAGGCATGTTTGATGTCCCTTAAAGGAACTGTTGAACATTTAAAGATTATCGGCATACCAGAAAAAGACATAGACCTAGATACTCTAAATGCAATAGAGTTTTTAAAAACGGTCGTTTCGAATAATAACTTTTAATGTATTTATGATTATTAATAAAGGAGAAGAGAGTATTAATGACAAGTAGAGAATTGGCGGAAATAGCTGCAAAAACCTTGGATGAAAAGTTGGCTGAAAACATTGTTTTAATTGATGTTGCAGAGAAATCTTCCTTTGCTGATTTTTTAGTATTGGCAAACGGAAGAAACCAGAGACAAGTGGCATCCCTTGCAGATGATGTCGAGGACGCACTTGCAAAGGAAGGTATAACACCAAAGGGTGTT
This sequence comes from uncultured Eubacteriales bacterium, assembly GCA_902766915.1. Classification (GTDB taxonomy): domain Bacteria; phylum Bacillota; class Clostridia; order Peptostreptococcales; family Anaerovoracaceae; genus Eubacterium_B. The sequence goes on along the minus strand of CACXFN010000082.1, from coordinate 821 downwards.
GAGGGACGCGGCAATACCGGATGGCTGCTTTTAGATATGGGAGATATCATTGTAAATATCTTCGATAAGGAAATGAGAGAAAAATACAATATTGAAAAAGTCTGGGGAGATTGTACCATCATAGAATATGGTGATGGTCATAAAGTTGAAGGCTTTGATAATTAATAATTCTATACAAAAGGTATTTCAGTAGGAGACGAAGCGATGGAAGATAAGAGATACGATTTTAATGCGATTGAAAAGAAATGGCAGCGTTTTTGGGATGAAAATAAAACATTCAGAACTGATGGTTATGACTTTGATAAACCAAAGTATTATGTTTTGGATATGTTTCCATATCCATCTGGACAGGGACTTCATGTAGGTCATCCTGAGGGATATACTGCAACGGATATCATTTCCAGAATGAAGAGAATGCAAGGCTTTAATGTGATGCATCCAATGGGTTTTGATGCATTTGGTCTTCCTGCTGAACAGTTCGCATTAAAGACAGGGCATCATCCTGCTGAATTCACTTATGCAAATATTGATCATTTCAGAGATCAGATTAAGGCCCTTGGATTATCTTATGATTGGGATAGAGAAGTAAGTACATGCGATCCTGAGTACTACCGTTGGACTCAGTGGATTTTCCTTCAACTCTATAACAAAGGACTGGCATATATTGCTGAAATGCCTGTTAACTGGTGCCCTGAACTTGGTGCAGTACTTGCCAACGAAGAGGTTGTGGACGGAAAGTCTGAAGTTGGGGGATTCCCTGTAATCAGAAAGAATATGCGTCAGTGGGTTCTTAAGATTACGGACTATGCGGAGAAACTTTT
>CACXFN010000081.1 GCA_902766915.1 uncultured Eubacteriales bacterium | reverse complement strand
GCTAGTGGCGCATATTAGGTACGCTATGCATTCGCGACTATTCAGCCGTCTATTGCGTACCAAGTTATTATATAGAAAACATCACAATTTGTAAAGCACAAAGTTGCAAATTATGAATGAATTATGTTGTAAATTACGGATGAATTTAAGCTGTAATATGAATGAATTATCGCTCCTTACCGCGTTCCTTGATGATTCCCTTTTTATATGCATCGACCAAGGCTCTAAGGCCCATGGCCTGATCCTTCAAGATTGCACCATAATCCGTATCGGCTATTTTCATTCTCTTCGGCAAAGTATAAACGGTTTTAATTACAGGATCATAAAACACCTGTGTACCATCCTGCTTTAGAGGAGAATAGGGTTTATGCTCTGAGAGCGCCATGAATCTGGAATTGAAAATAAAGGTATACCCGGCGATTCCCGTTTGCTTTTGATAGGCTTTGGAGATTCCACCATCAATTATGTAGAGGAGGCCATCTCCCTTAATTGGACTTTCCCCGTCCTTTATCTTAACCGGCACGTGACCATTTAATATTTTGCCACCATTATCCGGGTCTAATCCAAATTCACGAAGGATCTTCTCACAAGGTTCGCGATTATTGATGAGTTTATAATACGGTCTAGTATGTTCTTTATGGGTGGATTTATCATCAACAAATAGCCTTTCAAATGTGGTCATCTTGGATTTACCAAACATGGGAGAATCCTTGGCCAGCCACAGGTACCACATCAGTTCCCCGGGCTCACCATATTCCGCAATGGTCTCCGGAGCAAAATAGGATGCTCTTATCATGGAATCCAAATGGTCCATCAAGGCTTTGCCCTTTAGCTTCTTGCCATAGAGCTCTACCTCTTGAAACTCCCCGTCTTCAGTCATAGGGAGACAACCATGGAAGAGTAAATTCCCATTGACACACATATATAAAGCACCATGGCTGAACATATATCTAATGTGCCTTTGCAGTTTTTCCGAATGGAGAATTGATGCCTCCAGACTATTCATAACCTCGATTTCATCCTCAGTCAAAGCATAGGGATTCTTTGGATCTAAGGTTGGGAAATTTGTATCGTTTAAAGGCCACTTAACGCCTTCTATTTCTACGGTACCTTCCTCCAGATTTATTTTATCAAGTAGCAATCTATGTTCCAGATTAAACTCCGGATGCTTTTTAATAATCTGACCTTCCAGTTTGAACTGAATAATCGATATTGCCTTATGCATCTTTGCTTCCAGGCCATCATCAATTGGATCGAATTCATTCTGCTCAATTATATGGGGCCAGAATTTTTTACACTCATCATTTCCATAGGTCATGGCAGCAAAGGTGGTCAATCTTCTGAGGTTAATACCATAACCCACTTCCAACATATCCAAATTGTTGTAGCTGACATTCATACGAATTATATTTGCAATGCAAGCCCAGTTTCCTGCAGCTGCACCCATCCAAACCACATCATGATTCCCCCATTGGAAGTCAACTGCGTGAAAATCCATAAGGTAATCCATAATATAATCCGGATGTGCTCCACGGTCGAAGATATCACCAATTATATGGAGCTGGTCCACCGCCAATCTGCTGATTGAGTCAGCCATCTCGCAAATAAAAGTTTCCCCTATTCCCTCATCAACAATGGAGTTGATAATCTGCTCATAATAATTAGCTCTGTTTTCTTCATCGTCTGCATGAAGGAGTTCGTCCATGGAATAATCCAAATATTTGGGTAGTCTCTCACGCACCCTATACCTGGTGTATTTGGTAGATACGGATTTACAAATAGTTATGAGTCTATAGATGACAGTTACGCACCATCTATTAAAATCTCTCTCTGATTTTTTTCTACGGTCAATCTCAGCTCTGGGGTTGTAAATCAATGCGGCCAAGTCATACCTATCCTCATCGCTTAGAACCCCACCGTAATGCTCATCAATTTTGTTCTTAACTGTGCCTGAAGCACTTCTAATCATGTGAACAAAGGCCTCATATTCACCGTGTAAATCACTTAAGAAGTACTCCGTCCCCTTAGGAAGGGAGAGAACCGCCTTTAAATTGATAAGCTCACTGGACGCAGACAGTAAATTGGGATAACGATCTGCTAAAAGCTCAAGATACTTGACATCAGCCATTTCCTAATCCTCTATTCTAAGAATATTGGCTCCCAGGGATCTGAATTTTTCAACAAAATCCTCGTAGCCTCTTTCTACGTGGTAGATCTTCGATATCTCTGTGGTTCCCGTTGCCACTAATCCGGCTAAAACCATAGCCGCTCCTGCCCTTAAGTCCGTAGCCAGAACTCGGGCGCCTTCCAATTGCTTTCCACCCTGAATCATTGCGCGGTTACCCTGGGTTCTGATATTTGCACCCATACGATTTAGTTCAGCCACATGCATGAATCTGTTTTCAAAAACAGTCTCAATAACCGTGCTTGCTCCTTCAACTGTGGTCAAAAAAGCCATAAAGGGAGACTGAATATCTGTTGGGAATCCGGGGTACGGCAAAGTCTTTATATCTGTGGCCACCAGCTGATTCATCCCGCCGTTAACATAAAGCCCTTCATCCGTTAGTTCTACCACTACACCGCATTCCCTTAGTTTTGCAGCTATGGCTCTAACATGATCAGGAACAATGTTTTTAATCATCATCTCTCCACGGGTAATCGCCGCAGCCAACATGAAAGTTCCTGTTTCAATACGATCAGGAATAACGGTATGCGCTGTACCTTTTAATGATTTGACGCCTTCAATCTTTATGGTATCTGTGCCTGCACCTTTGATGCTGGCCCCCATCTTATTTAAGAAGTTTGCCAAATCAACTATTTCCGGTTCCTCTGCAGCATTTTCTATATAGGTTACCCCATCAGCCAAAACCGCAGCCATCATAATATTTTCCGTTGCGCCTACGCTGGGAAAATCCAAATAAATGCTGGCACCTATCATTCCGTCCGGACCAGCATGTGCTTCCACATAGTTTTCTCGAACGATAACCTCTGCCCCAAGGGCTTCAAATCCTTTTAGATGAAGGTCCACAGGTCTCGCACCAATTGTGCAGCCTCCCGGCATATATACCTTTGCATGTCCGGTCTTAGCAAGCAACGGTCCCATAACCATAAAAGATGCCCTCATCTTGCTGGCCAATTCATACTCCACCTTAGTGGTATTCATCTGGGACATGTCTATATCCAGGGTACCATCCGGTTGAAAATCAATTTCTCCACCAAGTGATTTAAGGATGTCTTCCATAACGGTTACATCCAAAAGTCTTGGCACCTCTCTGATCCTGCACTTTTCTCCGGGTAGAATCGCTGCTGCCATCAAGGGCAATACGGAGTTCTTTGCACCGCTAACATGAACTTCTCCATAAAGGGGTTCACTTTTTTGAACTAAAAACTTAGCCAAGTCTCATAGCCTCCTCTAGTCCAAAATTACAGCTTCTTCATTTCTGCGATGCAATTACCACAAACATTTCTGCCGTGGATCTGTCTTATATCGTCGTTGCTTCCGCAGAAGATGCATGCAGGTTCATACTTTTTTAGCATAATGAAGTTTCCGTCAACAAAGATTTCCAAAGAATCATCTGTATTGATTGACAAATTTCTGCGAAGCTCGATTGGGATTACTACTCTTCCCAATGCATCCATTGGTCTAACTATACCGGTTGCTTTCATTTTACAAATCGCTCCTTTCAAGGGCATACGCCCATAAACATAAACTTCACCAGCAGTTATTACTTATTATTTCTGATGATAGACACCATAGAACTCAATGATTTGGCCAGATTGGATAGAGACGCAATGCTTGTCTCATTGCCTTTTAAGCCACTGGCAAAACCCACAAGAGCACTTGAAACATCATCGATTACCGGCTTGGTTTCCTTGGCCTTCTCATCTACAATGGATGTCACAGTTTTAGTATCATCCAGAATTGTATTTACCTTCTTCAATGTAGTGGTAAGGTTCACTATCATAATCGACAGGAATACCACCAGTACGATTGCCGCAAGTAATAACAATGCGATTAGAACAGCTTTCACATCAATTGTAACCATATAAGCTTCCTCCATTTCCTTCCTTCATTAATTATCTTTTATCAAGGCCGCCATCTCGGCCTTGTATTCATCATCTACTTCCGAAAGGATGTCTATTTCATTCTTTTCTATGTCGCTCTTCTTTCGTCCTTCGTTTTTTCCTCCGCCTTTTTTCTTGGCATTGGTTCTTCGGATTTCTTCCTTACAGAATGTATATATATCCGACGACAGTTTATCCGTACCGTCTTCCTCCTTTTCACCCGTAAAGAGCCTAACCTTTAATCTGCAACAAAGGAGGTTCGTATCAATTACCTTCCCCTTCCCTTCGTTTGTTTCCACTATTTCACCGATTTCAGGCATTCCCTTTCTTAAATCCATATATGTGTCATTTTCATATTTAAGACAACACATAAGTCTTCCGCAGATACCGGATATCTTGGAAGGATTCAATGAAAGATTTTGGGTTTTCGCCATCTTGATGGATACGGGCTGGAAGTCAACCATCCAAGTGGCACAGCAAAGGCCCTTACCGCAAGGTCCACAACCGCCCAATAGTTTGGCTTCATCGCGAACACCAACCTGTCTGAGTTCTATCCTCATCCTGAAAACACCGGCCAGGTCTTTAACCAATTCACGGAAGTCAACACGCCCGTCTGCAGTAAAGTAAAATACAACCTTGCTATTATCGAATGTGTATTCCACATCTATCAATTTCATTTCCAGGCCGTGTTTGTCCACCTTCTCCTGGCAAATCCTAAGAGCCTCTTCTCTCTTAGCTTCGTTTTCCTCTTTTTTCTCAAGGTCCTCAGGAGTCGCTATCCTTATAATGGGTTTTAGCGGTTTGATTATCTCCCCATCGTCTATTTCAGTGGGCTCCATTGCTATAGTTCCAAACTCCAGACCCCTTGCAGTTTCTACGATTACTCCTGTTCCCAAGCTAAGTTCAGACTCATTTCCCGGATCAAAATAATAAACTTTCCCGGCATTTCTGAACTTAACCCCTACAACTACTGTCATCTATATCAACCTCCAATTCTGAGCATCAATTCGCCCAGAGAGTACTTTTCCCTAACGTTATATCTTAAATCTTTTCTTGCTCTTTCCACTGCTTCAATACCCCTTCTGCAGAAGGCTAGCTCTTCCTCTAATGTCGAGTCAGGATTGGAATTAGAGGCTACCTTAACAAGCCTGTCTCTAAACTCTCTCTCCAATCCATCAAGAAGAGCAATTGCAGTTTTCTTGTCCTTTAGTTCCATATCCAATATCTCTTTTTTTTCAAAGAAATATCTTCCTCTTTTGGATAGATCAATTAAGGTTTTAGCTATTTCTCTACTTTCAGAGCCCTCTTCCGTTTCTCCATAATCGTAGAGTCTGATTACCTGGCATCTGGACCTGATTGTAGGAAGCAGCATATCGCTGTTTTCGGATAGGAGCATAATCACAGTTCCGGGATGCGGTTCTTCCAACGACTTCAGCAATCTATTCTGAGCCCTAGTGGTCATGGTATCCGCATTATCGATTATTGCAATATTGCGACCTCCATCTTCAAGGGGAAGCTTTCCCAATCTATCCTGAAGCTCCTCTATATCCTTATCCTTTACGGATTTTTCATCAGTTGCAATCAGATAAATGTCCCTATATGTTTTCTCATTTATCATCCTGCAGCTTCTACATTCGTTGCATCCAATACCGGGATTATTCCCACAAAAGATAGACTTGGCAAATTCATAGGAGAAACCCAATTTATCAGTTAGTTCGTCTCCTTCAATTATATAGGCATGGGACAGCCTATTATTCCGAATGGCTTTAGTCAGCGATTCTATCATCCAGGACTTCCTTTATATCTTTCCAAATCTCTTCAGGGATTCGATTGGCATCTATTGGAACAATACGTCCCTCTTTATCCTCTTCGATTAGTTTTTTGAAACCATCGTAAAATCTACGATGCAGTTCCAAATCCTCTCTCTCCAATCTATCAAGGCCACGATTTGCAATTCTATTCATTGCATCCTCAGGACTTATATCCATGAAAAAAGTGATATCCGGCATACATCCTGCGACCGCAATATCATTTATGGTTTTCACCTTATCACCAAGGCCTCTCCCATATCCCTGATAGGCCAGACTGGAATCAACAAACCTGTCGGATACCACAGTGATTCCGTTTCTCAGAGCAGGCTTGATTTTCTCCTCCACATGCTGCGCCCTTGATGCAGCAAAAAGAAACGCCTCAGTAATATCGGCCATTTCCACATTCCCCGCATCAAGAATTATTTCTCTTATTTTTTCACTAATATCGGTTCCACCAGGTTCTCTGGTAAATATATAGTCAATTCCCTTTTCATCAAGGTATTTTTTTATGTTTTCAAGCTGGGTGGATTTACCGGAGCCATCCCCACCCTCCATTGAAATAAATAACGCTGCCATTCTTACCTCTTCTTCAGTATTACGTCCATCAGCCTACTAAAAAGATACACTGCTATATATACCAGTGGCAAACAAAGTAATATGGCAAATACAAATTTTAGTAAGGTCAAATCTATAAAACTCCCCTAACCATAATTAATCACATATAGGTAAATTATACCATAGAGACAGCTTTAGGTGCAACAAAAATCCCATAGTCTCAGCATACCGGACTATGGGATTATATATATTTACACCCTTCTAAACTAACGTTATTTGGCCCTATTTTATCCAGCTTTCGTCACTTGGATTATCTCTGAACCTAAGCAATCTATCCACATCATCCCTGCTTATATAGCCTTCGTCTGCGGCTACTTCCGCAAGAATATCCAAATTGCAAAGACTTACATTTTTGACACCTGCTTCTTCCATGCGATCCAGGCCCTTTTTCATTCCGTAGGTGAATATGCTTACTATACCTAGTACCTCTGCGCCGGCTTCCCTAAGGGC
>CACXFN010000080.1 GCA_902766915.1 uncultured Eubacteriales bacterium | reverse complement strand
CCAAGGCTGCCCATGAACTCCTGTCCAAAAGTAACCTAAATTTTATAGGCAATGTTGAAGCAAGATACCTCCAAGATGGGGTTTGTGATGTGATTGTAACAGACGGTTTTACCGGCAATGCAATTTTAAAACTAACCGAAGGAATGGGTTTGATGGTTTTAAGGGAAATGAAGAAACGTTTCACTAAAAACAGCGTAACTAAAATGGGAGCAATGCTTCTGAAAAACGAACTTCAGGGAATTAAAATGGAATTGGACTATACGGAATATGGAGGTGCGCCTATTCTTGGTGTTAAGGGTGCAATTCTAAAAATGCATGGTTCCGCAGATAAAATCGCAGTGGAAAGAACCATTATGAAGGCAATACCCTATGTAGAAAACTCTGTGGTTGAAACAATTCAGAATTCCACCATTGAATTGGAAGAAATAATTCATGGATAAAGATAATGATAATAACTGACCAGGAAAATAATTACGGAAAATGGAAAAGATTTTAGGCTATAAGTTTAATAACCCAAAACTATTGGAAGAAGCATTAACCCACAGTTCATTTGGATTAACAGATGAAGACGGTGTTAGAATTGACAGTGAAAAACTTGAATTCATTGGAGATGCTTTTCTGGATGCAATAATAGGTGTGGAAATTTACAATCGAATGCCGAAAGAAGCCAAGGAAGGTGATTTAACTAAAATGCGTGCTCAAATCGTATGCGAAAAATCCTTGGCCAGTGTTGGAAAAACTCTGGATATCGGTTCCTATCTTAAAATGGGATTAGGAGAAGAAAAGACCGGAGGCAGAGAAAAAGAATCATTGATGGCGGATGCTGTGGAAGCAGTAATTGGAGCAATGTATATTGATGGTGGCTATGAAAAGACTAAGGCATTCGTCTTGGATAAGTTTTCTGAAACCATTGATGATTCACTAATGGGAAGACTAATTGTGGACTATAAAACTGAACTCCAGGAAAGAGTTCAGAGAGCCGGTAAGACAATAAAATACGTCCTGGATAACACTGACGGCCCCGACCATGATAAGACATTTTATGTTCATATAGAGATAGATGAAAAACCTTACACCCAGGGGATTGGAAAGAGTAAAAAGGAAGCACAGCAACAAGCGGCACAGGCCTTTGTGGAACAGTGCATAGAAATAGAAGATAATGATTCAGAATTATAGAAAGGCAAACTGAATGTACTTTAAAAGATTGGAAATGCAGGGATTTAAATCATTTGCTGATCCCGTTACAATAGATTTTCACGAGGGTATAACCTGCGTGGTTGGGCCCAACGGAAGCGGAAAGAGCAATATAAGTGATGCTATACGCTGGGTGCTAGGTGAGCAAAGTCCAAAGGCTCTGCGTGGTGGCAAAATGGAAGAGGTTATATTTGCAGGAACAGCCAGCCGTAAATCACGCGGAATGGCGGAAGTAGTATTGGTAATTGATAATTCGGAACGCATTTTGGATATTGATTACAGTGAAGTTGCCATAACCAGAAGAATGTATCGCTCGGGTGAGAGTGAATATTTAATTAACAACAATCCCTGTAGACTTAGAGATATCAGAGAATTGATTATGGATACCGGTATTGGTGTTGATGGTTATTCCATTATTGGACAGGGTAAAATTCAGGATATCGTAAGTACCAAGCCGGAGTCCCGTAGAGAGATTTTTGAAGAAGCCGCAGGAATCGTAATGTATAAAACCAGGCGAGGTGAAGCGGAGAGGAAACTGGAATCGACAGTTTCCAATTTAGAGCGTGTAAAGGATATTCTTTCAGAAATAGAAAGCAGAATAGATGGTCTTAGAGAAGATAGCATCAAGGCAAAGGAATATCTGGAGCTAAAGAAGACATATGAAGAATTAGAGATTAATGTAATTCTAAGAAATATAGAAACAATTGAAGAGAATAGCCAGGTGTATAGAGATGATCTGGTTAGACTCTCTAAGGAAATCGAGGAGAAGACAAGAGAACACGAAAATCTTGCAACCCGTTATTCCGAAATGAGTGAAAGAAGATCTCTTCTGGATAGATTGGCAGGAGAAGCCAGAGATGGAATTCTAAAATTGGTTGAAGAAATCAATGAGATGGACAGTGCCAATAAACTGTCTGCAGAGAGACTGTCCGGAATAGAAAATGAATCTTCCATCATAACAGCGGATATTACTCTGCTTCAGGAGCGTCTGGCAAGTGAAGAAGAGAATATGGGGAGACTAAGGGAAGAAGAGAGTAGACTTAATCAGGAAATATCCAGAGCCAAAGCCGCCCTTGAAGATAAGATTATTAAATATAATGAAGCAGCCGCCATACAGGCTCAGAGCGCATCAAAGGCGGATCAAGGCAGACAGAAACTCTATGAACTAAATAGCGAATTGGCTACCTGTGACAGTGAGATAAAGGGTATAGAAAACTATGCGGAAAGTCTAATTAAAAGAAGAAGTGAATTAGATGAATTATCTTCAGAAACAGGAAAGATATCCGACCAACTTCAGCAAACTGTTCAAAGCAGAAAAGAAGAAAAAAGAATAAAGGAAGATGAATACAGTAACCTGTCTCTTGCATTGGAAGCACTTACAAAGGAAAGGGATGAGAAAGCATCTTTTATTCGTACTATAACTGAAACTCTGGAAAGAGACAGAATTGAATTAAGTAGACTGGGTGCCCGCAGGAGAACCATGGAAGAAATGGAATCCAATTATGATGGTTATACTGCAGGGGTTAAAAACACCATGAAGGCCAATTTCCCCGGAAATAGAGGGGTTGTGGCGGATTTAATGAAGGTTCCAAAGGAATACGTGACAGCTATAGAAACTGCCCTTGGTGGAAAGCTTCAGAACATTATCTGTGAAACCGATGAAGATGCTAAAATTGCAGTTAATCATCTTAAAGAAACAAAGGGCGGTAGGGCAACATTTTTACCGATTAAATCCATAAAAGCCAGAAAAGAAGCAAATGTTGCAGCAATTGAGCATGAAGAAGGATTCATCGATATAGCCGATAATGTTATCGAATTTGATAATGAATTGAGATCCATTTATTCATATCTTTTGGGACTTACTGTTGTTACGAAAGATCTGGATAGTGCTATTAGATTGGCTAAAAAAGGTACAGGTCTTAAGTTTGTGACACTTGGAGGAGAAATAGTTAACTCCCAAGGTGCAATTACCGGAGGCATATTAAAACATCAAAGTGCAAACATTCTGGAAAGAAAGGCAGAAATCAATGAATTGGCTGAATCCATTCTTAAATTGGAAGAATCGTGTTCTTTGAATGATAAGGAATTGAATAAAGCAAAATTGGAACAGGAAGAATTGATTTCAAAGGAGCAAAATACAGCTGCAGAAAAGCATCGCCTGGATATTGAGTTAAATGCACTTATAAGTGATATTAAGGCAATTACAGATAGTCTAGACAAGGAATCTCAAAGCGGAGAAAGATATGCAAACGAAATATCCAGAATAAAGAATCAGCTTTTGGAAACTGAAGAAATAACATCAAAACATCGTAGAAGAATAATTGAAATAAATGAAGAAATAGAGAGAGTAAATAAGGAGATAGAGGAGGCTCTCACAGAATCTGAAAAAGACAAATTGCAGACCCAGGAAATTAACGAAGAGGTTACGAGGGCAAGAATTAATCTTAATGAAATAGAAACAAGGGGAGAATCACAGAAGGAACTTACAGAGAGAGTAGATAATCAGCTTCTTGATTACAAATCCCAGATAGAAGAGAAGGAAAAGGCCTTAGTGGCTCTTTCCCATGAGAAGGAAGCCCTATTAAATACTGCATCTTCCGGAGAGGAAATAGAAGCGAAGTTGCTGGAACGCACAACAATAGAGGAAAGCCTGGCCAATTTGGAAAAGGATAGAGAAAATTTGATTTCTGAGATTCGTCAGGTGGATGAAATGCAGACTAATTCCACCGAGTTAATTAATAATCTTAGAGATCAGAGATATCAGATTGAGATTAAATCCACCAGAGGCGAAACACAGTTGGAAACACTAAAAGAAAAACTCTGGGATGAATTTGAAATCACATATGCCCAAGCAGCTGATATGAGAAAAGAAGATTTTGTCTATTCAAGAGCGGTTAAGGAAACACGCGAAATCAGAAACAGAATTCGTGAATTGGGTGATGTAAATGTTGGCGCAATTGCTGAATACGAGCAAGTATCCGAGCGTTATGAATTCCTTACAACACAAAGGGACGATATTATTAAAGCTAAAGAGGAATTGGAAAAAATAATTGACGACATGGATAAAACCATCAAGGTTAGATTCAAAGAAAACTTTGATAAGGTTGTAGACAATTTCCATGATATCTTTACGGAATTATTCGGTGGTGGTCAGGCAGAACTCAGAATGGAAAATGAGGAGGATCCACTTAATTCTGGAATTGAAATAGTGGCTCAGCCTCCCGGGAAAAAACTACAGAATATTAATTTAATGAGCGGTGGAGAAAAGACAATGACCGCAATTGCATTAATGTTCGCCGTACTGAAAACCAAACCAACACCCTTCTGCATTCTGGATGAGGTAGAAGCAGCTTTAGATGATAACAATATTGATAGATTTGCCAACTATCTGAAAAATTTCAATGATATTCAGTTCACCTTGGTTACACACCAGAAGGCGACTATGGAACATGCGGATGTTTTATATGGCGTAACTATGCCGGAACAGGGCATATCTAAGATGCTGTCTCTACGCCTTGGGGACGAAATTCAATTAGATTAATTAGTGGAGGGAAAAATGCCTGTTATAGAAGAAAAAAAAGGGTTCTTTGGTAGATTATCGGAACGAATCACAAATGCACTTAATGGGTATCAGGAAATTGATGATAGCCTTTATGATGAATTGGAAGAGATTCTTATTACATCTGATATAGGTATGAATACTACCATGCGTATCATGCAGGACTTAAAGGACCATATAAAGTTCAATAATATAAAGAATCCCGACAGAGTTAAAGATTCATTGGTGAGCGTAATAAACTGGAGTATTGATAAGGGTGATAGAAATAAACTGTCAAACAAAACTCCACTGGTAATATTGATGATTGGTATCAATGGAGGAGGTAAGACCACCACTATTGCCAAACTGGGTCACAGGTTGAAGGCTCAGGGGAAAACCGTAATTCTTGCAGCTGCCGATACATTTAGAGCTGCAGCAGGTGAACAGTTGGAAATATGGGGTGACAGAATAGGCGTTAATACAGTTCGCCATCAAGAGGGTGCAGATCCTGCGGCAGTTATTTATGATGCTATTCAATCCGCCAAGGCGAAGAATATTGATGTGCTTATCTGCGATACAGCAGGTAGATTACAAACTAAGAGAAATCTAATGGCGGAATTGGAAAAGATGAATAAGATAATCGACAGAGAATACCCGGAGGCAGCCAGAGAAACTCTACTGGTCTTGGATGCTACCACCGGGAAGAATGCCATTTCTCAGGCAAAAGAGTTTAACGATGTTGCAGAGATTTCAGGAATTGTTCTAACCAAATTAGATGGAACAGCCAAGGGAGGAATTGCAATTACCGTAACTGACGAATTTAATATTCCAATCAAGTTTATTGGTGTGGGGGAAAAGGTAGAGGACCTGAGAGAGTTTATACCCAGGCAATTCGCCGGTTCCATATTTAATTAAGGGTTTATAGATTATGAGCAAACCAATCGTAGCGGTGGTAGGCAGACCGAATGTCGGTAAATCCACCTTTTTCAATAGAATAGTAGGTCGCAGAGTGGCCATTGTGGAGGATACTCCCGGAGTTACCAGAGATAGAATATACGCTGAAGCCGAATGGAATGGTGTTTATTTTGATTTAATAGATACCGGGGGAATAGAGCCTGATAGCAAGGATGTGATTTTATCGCAAATGAGAGAGCAGGCTCAGATGGCCATGGACATGGCAGATGTCATCCTTTTTTTAGTAGACGGAAAAGAAGGACTTACTTCTGCCGATGAAGAAGTGGCAAATATGCTTAGAAGAACCGGTAAGAGGGTTATTCTTTTAGTTAATAAAATTGATAGCCCAAATAAACTACCGGAGGATTTCTACGATTTCTATGAATTGGGAATCGGTGAACCTATTCCTATTTCCGCTGCAAATATGACTAATCTGGGGGATGTGTTAGATGAGATAGTAGAAGCCTTTCCCGAGGGAGAAAGTGAAGATGAAGATGCTGTAAAGGTGGCCATAATAGGTAAACCTAATGTAGGAAAGTCCTCCCTGGTTAATGCTTTACTTGATGAAAACAGGGTAATTGTCTCAGATATTGCAGGCACCACCAGAGATTCCATCGATACACCTATGGAATACAATAATCAACGTTATATTCTCATTGATACTGCAGGCATTCGTAGGAAGAGTAAGGTCCATGAGGATATTGAAAGATTCAGCGTCATTCGTGCAGTAGCCAGCATCGAAAGATGCGATGTCTGCCTTCTTATGATCGATGGTGCAGAAGGGTTAACGGAACAGGATAAGAAAATTGCAGGTGTTGCCCATGAGGAAGGTAAAGGAATCATTGTTGTAGTTAATAAATGGGACTTGGTAGAGAAGGAAACCAATACCATGAGAGACTTTACAAAAAAACTTCAGGGAGAACTTCTCTTTATGTCCTATGCCCCAATAATCTTTATCTCCGCATTGAAAAAACAAAGACTCTCAGAGGTGATGCAGAAGGTTGAATACGTTCAGGAAAAGCGAAGTCTTAGAGTTCCAACAGGACAGCTTAACAGCTTGATTACCGATGCTATGATGATGAACCCACCACCATCGGACAAGGGTAAGAGATTAAAGATTTATTATGCAGCTCAAATAGGTGAAAAACCGCCACTCTTTTCATTCTCTATAAATAAACGCGAACTCATGCATTTTTCCTATGCCAGATATTTGGAAAATAGAATTAGAGATGCATTTGGATTTGAAGGGACATCTATTAAATTCGTCTATAGAGAAAAGGGCGACAAAGGGGAATAAGGTGAGGATTTAATGATACTCTTAGCTATAATACTTATAATATGCGCATATCTTTTAGGGAATCTATCTCCTGCCACAATCCTTGCTAAAGCATCCGGACACAATATAAAAGAAGAAGGCAGTGGAAATGCAGGTACCACCAATGTTCTTAGAATCGTGGGACCTAAAGCTGCAATTATTACACTTATTGTGGACCTGGCAAAGGGATTCATTGCAACCAAACTGGGCCTTCTTCTAGGTATGGTAATATTCGAATATAACGTAACCGGAAGCCAATATTCGCTATACATGGCATACGTATTAAGTGCTATTTGTGGTGTAGCCTCTTTTTTTGGACATGTTTGGCCTGTCCTTCTTGGGTTTAAAGGAGGGAAAGGGGTTGCAACTGCTCTGGGTGTACTATTGGCTACTGACTGGAGAATAGCGCTAATATGTTTATGCTTCTTCCTTGTAGTAGTTGCTTTAACAAAGATGGTTTCACTTGGATCAATATTGGCTGCCATTCTTTTTTTAATAATATATATTTTTGCAACAACGAAAGGATATACAACTCCATTTGCTAATTCATTTATCAGATTTCAATTTGGAACATTAGCAGGGTGGCTTCCCTTAATTCTTCCCTATTTAATAATGGTTGTTGTACTAATTGTTAAACATCGAAGCAATATAGAAAGAATCCTAAAAGGGGAAGAAAACAAATTAAGCTTTAAAAAATCAAAGGAAAATAATCATGAATAAAACATTCCACATTACTACTTTTGGATGTCAGATGAATGAACATGATTCTGAAATCATGGCAGGGCTTTTAATAGAAAAGGGTTTAGATAGAGTTGATAGTATAGAAGAAGCAAATATTGAAATTCTCAATACCTGTAGCGTAAGAGAGAACGCTGACAAGCGCTTTTTTGGAACCTTGGGACAGTTAAAAAACAGGCATGAAAAGGATCAGGATTTTCTGGTTTGTGTATGTGGTTGTATGATGCAACAACAACCTGTGATTGATACACTAAAAGCAAAATATCCCTGGGTTGATATAGTATTCGGTACCCATAACCTTCATACTCTTCCTGAACTCCTGGATAAGGTAATTGCTGAGAAATCCAAGATTATTGATATTTGGCCAGATGCAGATACGATCGCCGAAGATTTACCGGCTGAAAGACTATTTAAACATAAGGCTCTCGTTAATATAATGTTTGGATGCAATAATTTCTGCACATATTGCATTGTTCCATATACCAGAGGAAGGGAAAAGAGCAGAAGGCCGGAAGCCATTATTAACGAGGTGAAGGCCTTGGTGAAGGATGGGGTTAAGGAAATTATGCTTCTTGGTCAGAATGTTAATTCGTATAAGGGACATAATGATGATGCAGATTCCAATTACACCAGTTTTTCTGAGCTTATATATAAATTAAATGAAATTGAAGGGTTGGAAAGAATTAGATTTATGACTTCTCATCCAAAGGACCTTTCTGACGATTTGATTCAGGCATTTAAGGACTGTAATAAACTATGTAAAAATATACATTTACCGGTTCAGGCTGGATCCAATGCTGTTCTAAAACGTATGAACAGGGTATATACCAAGCAGCATTACTTAGGATTAATAGATAAGCTTAGAAAAGCTGTACCGGATATAACTATTTCAACAGACATAATTGTGGGCTTTCCTGGAGAAACGGAGGAAGATTTTCAGGAGACGCTGGATTTAGTTAATAGAGTTGAATATGATTCCGCATTCACCTTCCTATATTCCATTAGACAGGGTACGCCTGCGGAAAAATACGAAGACCAAATTCCGGAAGAAATTAAACATGAAAGGTTTAATCGTTTGGTGGACGCGGTAAATACCATAAGTGAGAAAAAGAATGCTGCATATCTTGGTGGAATAGAGAAAGTTCTTGTTGAAGGAAGGAGTAAGAATAATCCTTTTGCTCTTTCCGGTAGAACCGATGGGTTTAAATTAGTGAACTTTTCGGCAGCTGGAACTTCCTTTGAAAACAATCCCGATGCTTTAATTGGACAGACCATTGATATAGAAATCATCGGAACCAAAACATTTAGTTTAGAGGGGCGGATAGTTTAAATTATGGGAAGAAGAAATGCAAATCCTATGATCATGATGGTTATTTTATTAATAATCATGAGGATGCTAAGGGGTGGAATAAGTGATCCAATTGGATGGGTAACAACTCATCTACTTATGATGCCTGCCATTATCATAGGCTTATCATTGCATGAATTTGGTCATGCAATCGTATCTGACAGATTAGGTGATCCTACACCCAAAAACCAGGGAAGAGTTACAATTAATCCACTGTCCCATGTTGATCCAATGGGACTGCTATGCTTAATCTTTGCAGGTTTTGGATGGGGAATTCCTGTGCAGGTTAATCCATCTTACTATAAACATCGTCGAAGAGATGAAGCCCTTGTTGCAGTAGCAGGGGTTACCATGAATTTTACTATTGCATTAGTGTCCACTCTGATACTTAAACTGCTTATCTCCTTTGGAAGCAATCCATTCCTTTATTCCACTGTAGGTGGTGTAATTGTTGACATTTTGCAATACATGATTTCGATAAATATAGTACTTATGGTATTTAATTTACTTCCCATACCGCCACTTGACGGTTTCAATATTCTGACACAGATTTTCAATCTATCAAAATACAGTTGGTATCATGAACTATATTCCAAAGGTGGAATAATTCTTATACTATTGATACTCTTTGGTGGAACAAGCTTAATACTTTCACCTGCAGTTAACTTTTTGTACGGATTTTTCATCAAGATTTTGGCTCTTTAAAACCAAAAATCTCCGTAAGAACAATAAAGAAAAAAGTTTTTTAGCACTCTCTGTTGAAGAGTGCTAATTTTTATGTTATATTGTATGAGTATTGGGTATATAGGTCAAAGAAGACCAAAATATTCATAAAAATGGGTGGTAAACTTAAGCGAAAAAGGGGGTTTTTACAATGAATATAGAAAGATATACACAGAATGCCCAAGGTGCCATATTGGATGCTCAGAATATTGCGGGAGAGAATGGAAATCAGAGCTTGGACCCTGAGCATCTTCACCTGGCGCTTCTTAGACAAAGGGATGGTCTTATCCCGCGACTCCTAACATACATGCAGGTGAATTCTTCAGATGTTGAAAGAAGTCTTTCGGATGAAATTAATAAATTGCCAAAGGTTTCAGGGAAAGGCTCCGATGGAGTATATCTATCCCAGCGATTGAACCTGGTTCTTTCCAAAGCAGAGAAGAAAGCTCAGGAGTTTAAGGATGACTTTATTAGCGTGGAGCATATTTATCTTGCTATGTTAGAGGAGGGAAAGGGGCCAAATAGTCTTATTTTCAAACGCTATGCCATTGATGCCAACAAATTTCTTGCATCATTAACTAAGGTTAGGGGTAATCAAAGGGTGACCAGTCAGAATCCTGAAGACAATTATGAGGCTCTTTCCAAGTATGGAACAGATCTTGTTGAAATGGCCAGAAAGGGTAAATTGGATCCTGTAATAGGCAGAGATCAGGAAATTAGACATACTATTCAGATTCTATCAAGGAGGACAAAAAACAATCCTGTTTTAATCGGTGAACCAGGAGTTGGTAAAACAGCTGTGGTAGAAGGATTAGCACAGCGAATCTTAAAGGGCGATGTGCCAGAAGGATTGAAGGACAAAACTATATATGCTCTTGATATGGGAGCTTTGATTGCTGGAGCCAAGTTTAGAGGTGAGTTTGAAGAAAGACTAAAGGCTGTCCTAAATGAGGTTGAAAAATCTGAAGGTCGCATCATTTTATTTATTGACGAGATTCATAATATTGTGGGTGCGGGAAGGACTGAAGGATCAATGGATGCAGGCAACCTGTTAAAACCTAAACTGGCAAGAGGTGAACTCCATTGTATTGGTGCAACCACACTGGATGAGTATAGAAAATATGTTGAAAAGGATGCTGCACTTGAACGTAGATTCCAAAAGGTCATGGTAGATCAACCAACTGTGGAAGACACGATTTCTATTCTTCGTGGTCTAAAAGAAAGATTTGAAATACACCATGGAGTTAGAATTACCGATAATGCTTTAATTGCTTGCGCTACCATGTCTGATAGATACATAAGTGATAGATTTTTACCCGATAAGGCTATAGATTTAATGGACGAAGCCGCATCCAGAATAAGAACCGAAATAGATAGCATGCCTGCTGAGCTTGATGAAATATCAAGGAAAATAATGCAGCTGGAAATTGAACGTCAGGCCTTAGGTAAGGAGAATGATAAGGCATCAAAGGCCAGATTGGAAATCCTGGAAAGAGAACTCTCAGAGCTTAAGGAAGAAAGTGCATCCATGAGAGCTCAGTGGGAAAGCGAAAAGCAGGCCATAATTGAATCCAAGAGTACTAAACAGGAAATAGAAGAAGTACGTCACCAAATGGAAGAAGCCGAAAGAAACTATGACCTGGAGACCTTGGCAAAACTGAAGTATGGAACCTTACCGGAATTGGAGAGAAAGCTGGAGGAAGAGAAGAATAAGGTTGAATCAGGAACTAGTGGATATGAAAATAGGCTTTTGAAAGAAGAAGTTGGAGAAGAGGAAATCGCAGAAGTTGTATCCCAATGGACAGGTATTCCGGTATCCAAGCTTGTTGAGACTGAAAGAGAAAAATTGCTTCGTTTAGCAGACATATTGCATAAGCGCGTAATTGGACAGGATGAGGGCGTAACTGCAGTTTCTGAATCTATTCTTCGCGCCAGAGCTGGGTTGAAGGATGAACATAGACCAATAGGTTCCTTTATCTTCCTGGGACCCACCGGTGTTGGTAAAACCGAGCTGGCCAAGGCATTATCCGAAGCGCTATTTGATAGTGAAAAGAATATGATCCGAATCGATATGTCGGAGTATATGGAAAAACATAGTGTATCCAGGCTGGTGGGAGCTCCTCCGGGATACGTGGGATATGACGAAGGCGGACAACTTACTGAGGCAGTTCGCAGAAAACCATATAGTGTAATTCTGTTTGATGAAATTGAGAAGGCTCATCCCGACGTATTCAATATCCTTCTTCAGCTGTTGGATGATGGTAGGTTGACTGACAATCAGGGAAGGACTGTAGATTTTAAAAACACCATCGTAATAATGACCAGTAATATAGGCTCCCAGGATTTGATAGATGGCATTGATGAAAATGGAAACATAGATGAGGAAACGAAAGATAGAGTAAGGAATCTTTTATCCGCCTATTTTAGACCGGAATTCCTAAATCGTGTTGATGATATAGTTGTCTTTAGTCCATTAACTAAGGATCAGGTAAAAGAGATAATCGTACTATCCATGAGTGCCTTAAAGGAAAGACTGAAAGACCACGATATTACCCTTGTTTTATCAGAGGAAGCCAAGGACTATATCGCTAATGAGGCTTATGATCCTAATTACGGAGCAAGACCTGTTAAGCGTTATATACAAAAACATATTGAAACAGAACTGGCTGCTCGCATGATTCGCGGAGACATCGTGGACGGCGATACCGTGAATATTTCTGCTGATAATCAAGGACTATCCTTCGGCACAAATTAAAACAAGAATAGGATTTGTAAATTTCTAAAATTACAGGGTTTGGATGCTTCGCTTAATTGTCTGCTCCATGTGGAAGCGTGTTTCACGTGAGGCGGCATCCAAATCTTTTTTTATTATGGCACGATAGATTCTCCTGTGCTCCTCCAGAACACGGGTTAAGAAATCTCTTTCGAAATAATTGGGAGGGCAGATATAATTGGTATATGTTTGATATGAATTAAGCGTTTTTTCCAAAAGCCTGTCATGGGTAAATCTATATAATAGACGATGAAAGGCATAATTAATATCTATCATTTTTTGGATATCATTCTTTTTCGTATAGAATTCCATATAGTTAAAGAGTGAGGCTAAATCCTTTTCCTCATCTTCTGATATTCTCTCTATTACCCATCCTACAGCCAATACTTCCAATTCAATACGCATTTGAAGCATATCATCTATTTCCGTTTTACTGAAGCCTCTAACAAATTCGCCCCTGTTTGGTACATATTCAACCAAACCATCCATTTCCAACCTGCGAAATGCCTCTCTAACAGGAGTTCTGCTTGCGCCATACATCTTGCATAGAGTTGTCTCATTTAATCTTGAGTCCTTCTGTAATTTCCCCGTTAGAATATCTTTTAGAAGTTCATCATATATTTTATCCGGAAGGGCTTTAATTGCCTTTTTTTCGTTTTCAATTTGTTTTAATATATCCATAATAACAACCGATTAATAAACAAATAATAAACAATTAATAAATGCTAAGATGTAATACTGTGTGCAAAACATTCAGCAATTGATTATAATCAGAAATAAAGAGAGAAGTCAATAAATTGACTAATAAGGTATAATAATAGAATGAAAAAAGAAAATGTAATTAAAATCTTAGACTGTCTTAGAGAAGAATATCCTGATGCAGAATGTGCTTTAATTCATGGCAATGCTTTTGAACTTCTTATTTCAGTTGTTCTATCTGCACAAACAACCGATGTAAGTGTAAACAAGGTTACTCCCGCTTTATTTAAAAAATATCCCACAGCAAAAAAATTATCAAAGGCTAATCCGGAAGATGTTTCTGAAATTATTAAAACAATAGGTATGTACAAAACCAAGTCCAGAAACATAATTGGATTAGCATCAAAGCTGGTGGATGAATATGGAGGGGAAGTACCACAGGACTACGATTCTCTTATTTCGCTACCCGGTGTGGGAAGGAAAACCGCCAATGTTGTATTATCTGTTTGGTTTGGAGAACAGAGAATCGCAGTGGATACCCATGTGTTTAGAGTCGCCAACCGCATTGGCTTGGTTAAAGCGGATGATGTTCTAAAAACGGAAGAGGGGCTTATGAAAACACTACCAAAAGATAGATGGAGTGAAGCCCATCATAGCCTAATATTTCATGGACGACGTTGTTGTCATGCCCGAAAACCGAGTTGTGAAAACTGCTGCATAACAACAATATGTAAAAGGCGAAATCTTTAAATCGAAATCTTTAAATACATAAATCTTTTAATATAGAATATAAATAGACCTTGTTGAAGTTATATGGCCTTTTTAGTTTGCGCGGGCAGCTTCTTGATCCTTTTTCATGCAGCAATTCTTATATTTTTTACCGCTTCCGCAATGACAAGGTTCATTTCTCCCGGGTCTTTTTTCCACATGAACCGTACGTGAACGACGATATTCATCGTAAAGTTCTTTGCGACGGTCCTCAGACAGGACATCATTCCATTCTTCCAGTCCCCAGAGATAATCGGCATCTGCCTTATGCATGTTGAAATAAAGCTTTTCAAAATCGATATCCAAATCGATTTCCGTATCAAGATTAACCTTCTTTAAATCCAGCTGTCCGCTATTTAAACTGCTTTGGACACCATCCAGGAAACCTACGAATATAACTTTATCTACATCGAACTCCTCAACCAAGTCACCGACTTTTCCCTTTAGGTGCTCATCCTTATGTGAAAGAATATGTTTATAGATTTTAATTTCAGTATCGGAATACTTCTCCCAGAAAGCATCAATAGTACCCTTGGTTTGTCCGTGAAGCATATCGTTCCATTCATTAAAAAGACTCATTTATAATCCTCCAATTGTTAATACGTATTAATCACTTATATTCTATATATGTTCGTCCTACATGTTCTTGGCTATTGCGATGATATCACCCACAACTGCGCTTCCCGTAGGAAGAGCGCCTGCGCCCTTGCCGTAGAACATGACTTCATCAACAGCATTTCCTGTTACATAAATGGCATTGAATTCATTTTTTACTGATGCCAGGGGATGATCATTAGGGATATATCTTGGTGAAACCTCATAGGTTATTTCATCGCCTTTACGTTCTGCTCCGGCAATTAGCTTGATGGTTGAAT
>CACXFN010000079.1 GCA_902766915.1 uncultured Eubacteriales bacterium | reverse complement strand
CTTTATGAAAAAAGCTCCGTCTATATTGCGTCATGTATTTTTATACTGTAAAATTAAAGCATGAATAGCAGTCCGGAACTAGTCGCAAAAATATGCATTAATATTGTGCTAATAGCATTGGTTGCTATTTCCACGATTCGAGGATGGCGCAGAGGTATTGCCTCTGTTATCTTTAGTTGTTTCCGTTGGCTAATATGTATTGCGGGTTCTGCCTTCGCAGCTTTTCCGGTTATGGATTTCCTAATTAAAAAAACTGCCATAGATGACTCCATAATGACCCATGTGAAAGCCACAATGAGCTCTTCCCTTACAGGCAGTTCCTTCTTTCTTGCCGTTCCGGCACAATTGCGAAGCGTCTTTGATACCTATCAACAGAATACCGCGATAAAGGTTGCTACATCAATGTCGGAAACCTTGATGAAGGTAATCGCATTCCTCATTTCATTTGTTATTTTAATAATAGTTACAAAACTATTTGCTATAGCAATAAATCATTTCCAGAAGAAGGGTCCCATCGGATTGGTTAATTCCTTCTTCGGTGGAGTCTTTGGTCTATTGCGCGGTGTCTTTGTAGTAAGCCTGGTTATGCTTGCTCTCTTTCCTTTATTGAGCTTTGCTGATCCTCGGGCGATTTCTCCTATTGTTAATGGCATCAGGCAGAGTGAAATTGCAAGTCTTCTATATGATTACAACCCTATCCTGATGGTATTCCAAATGTTCTAACGCCATCTCACAATTATTTAGTATTATTTTAAATAATGGCTGGACAATTATTGAATATTATTTCAAATAATGGCTGGGGATGCCGAAGTATTCTTCCAAGGTGGTCCACTTGCCGTCCTTATATAGCTTAGAGGACAGGTCTGTTCCTACATAGCGAACATGCCATGGTTCCCAACTGCATCCGGTTACATCCACCTTATCCTCAGGATATCTGAGGATAAATCCATATTTATGGCAGTTTTGTTCTAGCCATAGTGCCTCTACGGTTCCTGCAAAGGTGGCCTGGGTGGAATTTATGTCAAGAGCAAGTCCGGTTTGGTGTTCAGAGAATCCCGCTTTAACTGCAGACATGGTATCCTCACCCTCATTGGCTACATATGCCCAATACTCAAAGAGAAGCTCCTGCTCTCTATAAGTTCTGAAATCTGTCACTATTTCCAAATAAAGTCCATCATTCCATGCGGCATTGGCCATCTTTATGAAGGCCTCCAGCGTTTCTCCATCCAGGCCTGGAGCGTAATCCGAAGCCAAACCAAAGCTCTTATTTACAACCAGTATGCCATCAACATAGAGCATTCCATTCTTTAATTCAGCCTTATGCCCTGTTGTGGTTAAAAAGTCTGTGTCAGGCATTTCCTTGGTTAGTCCAATAACGTTTATGGTAATGTCCTGCTTAGCGGAATTGCCGGAGGAATCCGTTGCAACAACGCTAACAACTTGGGGACCCAAGGTATTAGGATTATATTCGCCCTCTACTTTGATAGGTATTTCCTCATTTGAATTATCTGTCACATCTGCCTTTGGCAAATAATCCAATGGCGTGCCGGAAAGCACATTTACCTTCGTTTCCGAGAGATTGATTATTGGTGCCTGAGTATCAATTACATCTACAGTGAAAGAATAGTCTCTGATTTCCTCGCCAACCTTAATCTTTACATTACAGTCCTTAGTTCCTACGGAAGATGTGTCTATATCAACGTCCTCTACCAGCCTGCCGTTACCGATTCCTTCTATGAATTGATTTGCGGTAGCAGGTGTATTTACTTGAACTTGTCTGTCTTTAAGGAGGTCTATATGTATTTTGGAATTATAAATGGCAAACCCAACGAATACGGCCACTATCACTGCTAAAACAGAAAAAATAATGGTCAAAATCTTTTTAATCGTTGCGGCTTGCCGTTTTTTCTGATATGAAAAAATATATTTGTTTCGGCGAAACATTTTGCCTATACCCCTTATAATCTCGTTCCCATAGTAATACTAATCCCCATTAGTATTGGTATTTTACGCTTTGTGGAGAATACGTGTCAAGTTAAGCCCCCTAAACTTTAGGAAAATTAAGGTTTACCCTATTTCAGATATTCCTTTTCCACATATGGGCTGGTCATAACCTTTAGAAGACCTCCGTATCCCAAGGTGAATTGGACTATATCCCCAACCTTATATTCACCACCATTTTCTTCCGTGCATTTGGTCACATCTAAAATGATATGATCTGAAGACCCACCCATTATTTCTACTCTGTTGTCTACAGGGGTCATGCTGTCAATGTCAACGTCCTGCTTCCCTACAGCGATTATTGCCCGTTGCATTATACCTCGGTCTTCGTAATACGGCTTCTGTCCGAAAGCATCCACACCAACATCTCCAATAGGAAGGGATGGCTTTGATTTTAATTCCACTATTTCCGCTTCCAATATAAATGCATCGTCGGTGGTTCCGGGTAATTTGGTTTCATATGCAGTATCATTCCCCAGAACAAAGGATTCACCAAGCCTCAAGTTATTGATACCCTCAGGCAATTCCCCTCTGTCGATCAAGTAAATGGAGCTGGAATTTCCTCCTGAAATCATTTGAAGTTGGATTCCGTGCTTCCCCTCAATCTCTCTGGCGATTTCAACCAATCCACCAAGATTATCCGGCTTAGGAATAATTGCTCCATAACAGGTAAGGTTTACACCTATTCCGTATAGTTCGATATTTTCCATTCCCAATATTTCCGAAACCGCTTCATGAATGAGTTCTTTATCCTTAAAGAAGAATCCTTCTCTCAAATCACCCATGTCTATCATCAAAAGAATCTTTTGGACCTTGTCTCCCTGATGTGCCTCCTGATTGAGCAGCCTTATTGTTTCTATTTCGCTTATCTGGCATAGGTCCACATATCGAACCACATCAGAAAGTTCGCTTATCATGGGTATTCTAAGGAGCATGGTTTTCTTTCCATGCTCATGAGCTATATCTGTATATGTGGAAATATTCTTTATGCGAGAATCTGCAATCAGGTTGACTTTCGGATGATTTGCTATCATTTCTACTACTGTAGAATCCGCACAAAGAACCTTTGTTACAATTGCAAGGCTACACCCTCCCTTATCCACAGTGGTTTCTGCCACTGCATCCAGGTTCTGCTTTAGCTTTGCCATATCTATTATTACTTTTGGATACATACAATTCTCCTTATTGGCCATTTAGCAGTTAACTCTCCTATGTGGACAATGCGTCCTCATACATAAATTGCATTCCTTATTGCAGCCTAAACTATCCCTTGGATCCTTTTTAGCTTCCATATTAGGTGTCTCTCTATTAGGATTAGATGTCTCTCTGTTAGGTGTCTCTCTGTTAGGTGTCTCTCTGT
>CACXFN010000078.1 GCA_902766915.1 uncultured Eubacteriales bacterium | reverse complement strand
CTTTTGATATTTTTGATTCCGGCAGTAATACTGTCATTATATTGTTCAAATCCGATATCCCCCATATATTATGTGTTCTTTGTAACTTCCTTTCTTTTTGCATTAATTGTGATGACCAATGATGGGCTATGGCATGCAATCGCCTTTTCATTTATCATAGGCGGATTGTTATTTTTAATATCAACATTCATTACTGGTGACAATCTCAATAATCCATCTTTTCTTTCTTCCGTTTTTACAGGTTTACATCAAGGTGTTCAGGGAAGAATTGAAGAAATCTATTATGGTAATGATCCCTTGCATCACGGGGATTTAACAAAAAGAAAAAGAATAACCAGTGACGATACAGCCTTGCGAGTTGAAATGACCAGGCCCCAGGCAATGTATTTAAAAGGGTTCATCGGGGATGAATTTGACGGAAGGCGTTGGAATGATTTGAGCAACGCATCTTACTATAAATCAAAGTATTTGATAGATGCATTGCAAGACTCTGAATTTAATATGGCCGGTCAATTGGCCCAGACCGCTTCCTTGATAATGGAAGCGAATGATGGCGTTAATGAAAATGGAAAACAGGTGAATTCCATAAACGTTAAAAACATAGGATGTGATAGACGATATGCCTTTGTTCCCTATGATATTATCAATATCATAAACATGGATGGATTTGTTGTTAAGGGTGGATCCAAGATTCATGCTAATAGGTTTAGGCGACTTAATAATTATAGGTATGAAGCATTGGATAATCAGGTTGAGAATTGGACAGATACGGCTGCAGGCTTTTTTCAGTTTGCCTTGGGTAACCATGATGAAAGAATTTTGAAATACCTGAATCAAGAGAGCTATTATAATGAATTTGTCTATAACAATTATACCTATATAGGATTAAAGGAAAGGGAACTTTTGGCGGCCAATATAGGAGGTCAGGGAAATCTAAGTGAAGGTCATTTAGATTATAAAACTGCTATAAACAGCATTAGAAAATACCTGGAAGAAAAGTTTATATACAGTGAGGACTTAGGTGAGAAGAATACGGGAAGTAAAAATGAGTTGGATGAATTTCTCTCTTCGGGGAAGGGTTTCGATGTCCACTTTGCAACCCTAGCGACATTGATGTTTAGATATTATGGTATTCCGGCCAGATATGTAGAAGGTTATTTGATCACAGAAAATGATATTAATACTAATTCAAAATTAGAAGGTGAGTATAGGGTTATCGATGTTAAGAACAAAGGGGCTCATGCCTGGACAGAGATATATATTGATGGAATCGGTTTCGTCCCATTAGAGGTTACTCCGGATTTTTATGGAGTGATGAAGGAAGCGGATATGTCTGTGGGCATTTCCAATGAAAGTGTTTTTCACGAGTTTAACCATCTGAGCGACAATAATAATGATAATAAGCAGGAAGATGAAAAAGAAAAAATCGAGAATGACAGATCATTCTATAATTATTTGTGGAAGATTACATTGGTGATTGTATGTATTATCACCATAGCATTAGTGATAGTTTTACTCTGGAATTGTTTAATACGTATAAAAAAATATTTGGAAAGAAGAAAACTCTTCTATAGAGAAAATCCCAAATTAGCCGTTGCCGGAATATATGATTATATGGATACTGAAGGGTTCGAGTTGGACGATGAAATAATAGAACTGGGAAATATGGCAGCATATAGTCCATATGATATTACTGAGGAGAATCGTAGATTCATGCTTGGAAAACTAAAAGAGAAAAAAAGACGACACAAGGTTGTATTAAACCACAATTTGATTTCGATATTTCTGATTTCATTTTTGATTGCCACATCTATCTTTGCATTGTCTTCCTGCAGTAAAAAATTAGATCAGTATAACTATTCTTTGCCGGATGATTTGAATCAGGTAATAGAGGATACCGCGGAAAACCTTACGAAACTTGTTCCCAACCCCACCATTTCTTCTGTTGGGGGAGACTGGCTCGTATTTGCATTATCAAGATCAGGTGCTGCTTTACCCGAAAACTATTTCAATAACTACTATGATAATGTAAGGGCGACAATAAAAAGAAATAAAGGAATTCTAACTAAAGACAGATATACGGAATATGAAAGACTGATTATAGGACTTAATGCAATCCATGAGAATCCAAAAGATATTGAGGGTTACGATGTAACAGAATACTTAAATGATTATGATGTTGTAACGACTCAGGGAATCAATGCCTGTTGGTATGCACTGCTAGCGTCTAATTATGCGAAACTTGATTTTTCCGGTGATCTGGAAGAAAGATATATTGACTATATTAAGCATAGCATTGAAACAAAGGAATACGATGGAGCGGGCCTTAGTGATTATCTTTCCATTGGTCTTCAATCATTGTCATTCTATAGCAATCGCAGTGACATAAAGACCTTGATTGAAGAAGGGATAGAGACACTTAGTAAGTATCAACAAGAAGATGGCTCTTTGGGAAATTGTGAATCTACAGCCATGTGCATTATTGCCCTTACCATGAATGGGGTTGACCCGATTAATGATGAGCGATTTGTTAAGGCGGGAAATACTTTAGGTGATGGATTAATGGTTTATTATTTAGGGGAGGGTTCATTCTGTCACATCAAAGATCATATCAATGGAAATCAAAATGGAACCACCGAGAAGGAGCCGGAAGGTGATTTACTTGCCACTGAGCAAGCTTTGGCAGCACTGGCTGCAATAAAGCTTAATGAAAACGGCGAAAGACTGTATGAATAACTGATGAATAGCGGTATTGATTTGAAAACAAATAGGAAGAAAAGATTATTGATGCTGTTTTTCCTTCTGGGGATTATAGGTTCTTTTCTGCTGCTTTCAGGGGGATTGATTCGTGCCCAGGGTGAAATGAAACCTGAAATAGATTTTTCTCAGGTGAATGATGAATTCTCACAGGTTCTTTTAACCGGTAATGATTACATCCTTAATCAGGAACAAGAGGAAATCATGGGTAATATTACTCCCTTGGTGCAGGATGAAATAATTCCTGTTCCGGAAGTGGCTGATAGCATAATTCCTGAGGAAGAAGAAAAACCAGAGGAAAAAATTGAAGAACAAAGGAATGAGGAGGAGCCGAAGAAGGAAGAAAATGAAAGTGAGAATAATGAGGATAGTAGTAATGAGATTGTTACCAATGATCAAACATCCCTCGTAGAAGATAATCACATAGGTGATGTTTCCCAAAATTCAAATATTGCAAATCCGAACAATCAGGATATAGGTAATCAAAACAGCAATATAGAGAGTAATGCTCAAGAACAGAATGATGATAAAAATGAAGAAAAAGATTCAGAGCCTATAGACAAAAGACCGATAATCGAAACATCCCTCAAGGGGGATGAACTGGTACAGGGAAGTGTAATAGCATTTAGGGTTAGAGGAATTGATTATCATGGATTAATAATTGATCCATTTAATTATCAGGTGAAATTGAATGGTAATCTTCTTTATAGCACCGGTAAGGATGATGATGGTTTTGTGACATATAGGAATCCTGAGCCATTACTTTCAGGTGAAAATGAGGTAAGCATTCGTATAGAGGATGATGAAGGCAATTCCTCTGAAGCGATTTACAGATTCACCGCTTTAGAAGATGAAGTAAAGCTTGAGGATGAATATGTGTCCCTGATAGTGGATGCCAGAATTCTTGGACTTGGATACCTTATGTCAGTGCAAGAACAGATATATAAGGATGAGAGTGCGGCTAGCTTTGTGAATAGAGTCTTGGAGGCATATGGATTTGCACCGGATTCCGTTAATAATATGTATGGTTATTATTTGGCCAGGCTCAACAAACCTGATCTAATTGGAGATGCCGATAATATAAGTATTCCTGAAGCACTGGCTGATTATATAGGTGAAATTGATTTAGATGCTATGTATAACGACAGTCTAGGTGAGAGGGATTTCAATGGATATTCGGGATGGGTATATCTATATAACTATTCTTATACGGGAGTAGGATTATCGAATATAACCCTTAGTGATGGTGATGAAATCATCATTTGTTTCACCTTGGCAAACGGTGCGGAATATGATGGAACCTGGTATTATTACGGTGATTGGTAGTCCATGGTTATTAAAAACAGAACCTATTTTAAGAAGAATAAAAAAATATCTAAAAAAATATAAATTCCTCAATTTTTTAATTGACATGACCATTCTCATATGATAAGATGATTGAGCTGTCACAGAAAAAGCAAAATTTTTTATGTGCAGTGAGGGCACAATGAAATCATTGATAAATCAGTGGTTTTAGCCCAAAGAACCTAGAAAATCTCATAGCAAAGAAAAAGTCAAAATAAAAATGACTATGCACAAGAATCAGAAATGGTAAAGTGTATG
>CACXFN010000077.1 GCA_902766915.1 uncultured Eubacteriales bacterium | reverse complement strand
TCCAAATCCTGCAACAGAAACACGTTATGACCTTCAGGACATGTTCGCAGCAGGCAAGATGGCTATGGTTATCGCTCCAAACCAGCTCCCAACATACGTTGCTGACAAGGGCGGAAACATCAACATGGCTACAGCTGCTATCCCGGCTGCAGAAGGTAAGACAGGCGCATCCGTTGGCGTTATGGACCGTGTAATGGCATTCAAGGATGATACAGCACCGGATCAGGCTGCTCGTAACGAAGCAATCGGCAAGTTCCTGAAGTTCTTCTATGACCCTGAAAACTATGTTGGTTGGGTAAGCATGGAAGGATTCCTCCCGGCAGTTAACTCTGCTGTTGAAGCTCTGGTAGCATCCGACCCATCCTTCGAAGCATGGCTCGACGTTCTTTCCACATGCCAGTTCTATCCTACAGCAAAGGCTGAATGGGATCAGGTAAAGCAAGGTGTTATCAAGGTTGAACAGGACGCTCTTGCAAGTGGCACAAGCGTGAAAGATGGACTTGATGCGCTACAGGCTGAACTTACGAAATAATTAATCGTAAATAATAATTGTCTTTAGCGGAGCCAGATAATCTGGCTCCGCAGTATTTTTCTAAGGTAAGCCACCATGAATCGTACTAAATGGGAACCATATGTATGGCTTCTACCAAGCATACTGTTAGTTTCAATTTTTGTAGTATTTCCGATTTTTATAGTTTTTAAGCTCTCTTTTAGTGAGATTTCAAAGTCTGGTGTTGTCGGTGATTTTATAGGTTTTCAGAACTATATAGATGCCGTAAAACTACCAGCCTTTGGTATTGTAATGAGAAACACCGTCTTTTGGGTGATTTCTGTTGTTGGTATTTCCACAATTCTGGGATTTGCCATCGCAATGGTGCTTAACCAAAAATTCCATGGAAGAAAGATTGCCAGATCAGTACTTATTCTTCCATGGGCAACATCACTTGTTATTCAGGCATCTGTCTGGAACTATATCATCAAATATGAATACGGCAATCTAAATAACATCCTTTTGAATTCAGGCGTAATCGATCAGGCGATTAACTGGAGATCTTCATATACCATAGAATTTCTTTGGGAATGTGGTGTAGGTATTTTCGTAACCGTGCCCTTCGTAACTTTCTGCGTCTTGTCCGGACTTCAGTCCATAGATCCTGCTCTTTATGAAGCAGCCACTGTGGATGGAGCCGGGTTTTGGAGCAAGATGAGGAATGTTACGATTCCGCTGGTTAAACCGGCTCTCACGGTTAGCACGGTGCTTAATATCATCTACGTATTTAATTCATTCCCAATCATATACACCATGACTAAAGGTGCTCCGGCCAACAAGACTGACACTTTGATTACGTATCTGTATATGCTAAGTTTCTACGAGCGAAGGAAGGGGCCTGCATCCGCTCTATCGGTTATCGGCTTCCTCATACTCTGCGTCTGTGCAAGCATTTACATGTTTGGAGTGCTTAGAAAGGAGGATGAGGAATGAATCCGGAACTGAAGAAAAAGAACCGTCTGTCCCTCTTAATCCTTTTGATCGGACTGGCTCTAACGCTACTTATTTCAAGCCTTCCGATTTACACATTCCAAACGGGAATCTATACGAAGAAGTCTCCCAATACCTTTGTTGGGGATGACACCTATAAGGAAGTTAAGGCCGAAGTGGAGGCCATAGCAGAGGATTATCGCGCCCAGGGATTCGAGGTTGAAATTCGTGAGGATATAACCGAGCGTACAACATCAAAAGGCGAGAAAACCAGCCTGGTGGCATTTACTATAGAGCAAGCCCAGGGTAAATCCCTTTGGGACTTCATAGGAACGGGCCTTCCCACGGATAAGATATTCGTGGCGGTAGTAATCTTCGTTTTGCTTTCGGTTATAAGTGCGGTGCTTGGGCTTAGCGGAACCTGGGAAACCTTACATAAGAACCTTTCCAGCCGTTCGAAATTCCTGCGGGGATTGTCTGTAGTATCAGCCATAATGGCACTCATCCTGGTTCCCGTAATCTCTATGGCTAACAAAATTTCCTTCTCCAGAAAGCTGGGTCTATACACAGGCGGCAAGCTGGAAGAGGGTAAGGCCGAATACTTCTCTGCCATGGATCGTTTCCTCTTCGATGGAACCGCAGGGGAGAATGTGGAAAGCATGGTGAGCAAACTGGACATCCATCAATCGGGAATGATCTTCCTGCTCTATCTTTCAATAGGAATTATGATTATATCCGCCATTATGATAAGGCGCGGATCCATAAAGAATACACTCTTACGCATGCTGCTCTATGCATTCGTGATAGTGGTATGCGTAGTAACCGTTTATCCGTATTTCGTAATGCTGATAACGGGGCTGAGGTCCAATGCGGAGACTCTGGATATGCATTTCCTGCACATCCTTCCAACCACATGGATGTGGCAGAACCTGGTGGACATCCTGCATAGGGGCGTTGCCAGATATCTATTAAACTCCTTGATTGTAGCTGGTGGAGCAACAGCCATTGCAATGCTCTGCGGTATTCCTGCAGCATACGCTCTGGCCAGAATGAAGTTTAAGGGAAAGAATGCGTTCCTGGGATTCGTAATCGTAAGCCAGATGTTCTCACCAGTAGTACTTCTAATCGGTATCTCGCAGCTTATGACAACGCTTCACTTAAACAATTCGCTGATTGGACTGATGCTTATAAACGCTGCCTTCAACCAGGCATTTGCCATATGGCTTCTCCGCGGAACCTTTGTTGCAATCTCTCCTGAGATGGAGGAGGCGTCACTAATCGACGGCTGCGGAACTGTTTCCGCACTCACCAAGGTGCTGGCGCCAATGGCCGCTCCCGGAATAGTTACGGCACTGATATTCGTATTTATAAATGCGTGGAACGAATACACTATATCCACGGTGCTTATTTCAAATGCACAGTATAGGCCTATAACAGTTGGTATTACACAGTTCTCGTCCTTCAATATGATTGAATGGCAGTACCTGTTTGCCGCATCGCTACTGGCTACTATACCGGTTGTCATACTGTTTATGTCAATAGAAAAACACCTCACAGCAGGATTGACCTCCGGAGGTGTTAAGGGCTAGGTGATGGTCCCTTCTAAACATCTGGATTATTAGGATAGTCTAATTGTTTAGCTAAATGACATCCGGTATTAGTTTATTTCTAACTCTTTATAAAAGCTTCGGCTATTTTCAGCATTTGATGGAACTTAGATTCCATGTCGGAAACCAGTTTAATCTGTGTGCGCGCTCTGTCCAAATTGTGTTCGGGGCGCGCTATTTTATAATACACATCCCCATCGATATAATCCATCAGGAAGCGAAGTGCATTTTCCAATGTTATGATCTTGGCTCCGTAGGGGAGGGATCTAATCTCTTCCGGACTTATTCCCGGACAGGCGGGGATGAATCCGTCGCAGTAAGCCTTATAGCGCTCCAGACTCATTTCTATTTTGGAGAGATCTTTTTCATCTTCCGCTCCTGTGGAAGCGCCGAATCTGATACTGTCCCCAAAGTCGTAAGCGATAAGCCCGGGCATTATGGTATCCAGGTCGATAATGCAGAGGGCGTCATTAGTCTTTTCATCGAAGAGTACATTATTAAGCTTCGTATCGTTATGGGTTACCCTGAGAGGAAGAACTCCGCTATTAAGCTTATTCTGAAGGTAGGATGCGTCCTCTTCCCTGGATAGGATAAAGTCGATTTCCTCTTTAACTTCATCAATTCGTCCTGCAACATTTCTGATTAAGGATTCTTTGAACTGAACGTATCTTGCCGGAGTATTGTGGAAGTTCGGAATAGTTTCCGATAATGTGCTTGCAGGGAATTCCAAAAGGGCGGCCTGGAAGTTTCCGAAGGCTGCTCCGCTGTTTTTAAAATCATCCAGTGAACGAGGAGACTGGAGACATACGCTTTCTTCAACGAAATCGTAAACGCGCCAATGCTTCCCTTCCTTGTCTACGAACCATGCTTTTCCGTCCTTGGTGGGAATCAGGTGCAGGCATCTTCTGGAATCGTCGTATTTTTTGGCGAGAAAAGATGTGACTGCGTCAACATTTCTCATAAGTCCTTCGCAGTCCTTAAATACGGTATCGTTTAGACGCTGCATTATATATCTTTTTCCCTTATCTGTTACAACCAGATAGGTCTGATTGATATGTCCTTCGCCATACTTTTTACTTGATATGGGATTTCCATCAAAGAGAAAGGATTGAATCGCTGTTTCCATACTTGAAATACCTCGTTAGTAGATGTTTATATCAGGCCTATACGAAAAGGCTTTGTTCGCTGGTTTTATCAAAGAGCTGCAGGTTCTTGGGATCAAAGCTAAATTGAATATCCGATCCGTTTGCCACTGTCATGGAATCCTCGGTCACCGGAACGATGGCAACCACGTCGGTTCCCTGGACGTCCAGGTGCAGGTGAAGTTCCGAACCCATCATTTCGGATACATCGACCTTGGCCTTGATGCCGCTTCCCGGGATAATATGAACAGGACGAACACCTGCAATAACG
>CACXFN010000076.1 GCA_902766915.1 uncultured Eubacteriales bacterium | reverse complement strand
GATGGAACCCATTGTGGCAAATTCAAGCAAATTGTTGGGTTTGCACTCAGTATTGGCTCCTGCATCTATTAATAATGCGGGATTCGATCCTATGATAGGATAAACAGATCCTAGGCTTGGACGATCTATTCCCTGAACTCTCCCCAGAATAAAGAGTCCTCCGGCTAAAAGAGCACCGGTACTACCAGCAGAAAGAAAAACATCTGCCTCACCGTTTTTAACCATCTCTATTCCCTTAACAATAGAAGAATCCTTCTTGGATCTAACAGCCTTAACAGGAGCTTCCTCATTGGTGATTATTTCAGACGCATTAATGAAGCCAATATTCTTGGCTCCACTACGTTTTCCATATTTCTTAATAACCGGTGCAACTATTTCTTCCTGCCCTATCAGGAATATTTCATGTTCTATTTGTTTCTGAGCAGCCAATGCACCTTCCACAATTGCTGCAGGTGCATTATCTCCTCCCATGGCATCAATAAGTATTCGCATTTAACAATCTCTCATTCTTGTTTATTCCATTGTTTTTATAATGGCATCTATCTTTCTTGCTACTTCTCTAAAATCCTCTTCGTTATATCCTCTGGTTGTCATAGGTGCAGTTCCTAATCTAACACCACTTGTTTCCTTTGGTGTACGATGATCTCCGGGAACCATATTTTTATTCAATGTAATATTGTTCTCCTCCAATTTCTTTTGAAGATCATTGCCGCTAAAGGGCATTTCCTTTAAGTCCAAAAGGAAGAGATGGTTATCCGTTCCTCCTGTCACAATCTTATAACCAAGTTTGATAAACTCATCAGCAAAAGCATTGCAATTCTTCACAACCTGATTAATGTATTCCTTAAACTCAGGTTGCAAGGCTTCTTCGGCACAGATGGCCTTCGCCGCAATTACATGAACTAGAGGTCCACCCTGGGCATATGGAAATACAGCGCTATCTATTTTTTTGGCAAAATCCTGTCTACCAAAAATCAAGCCCCCTCTTGGTCCTCTTAACGTCTTATGAGTTGTGGTTGTAATAATATCTGCATGACCAAAAGGACTTGGATGAACTCCTGCTGCAACAAGACCCCCTATATGGGCCATATCAACCATAAAATATGCGCCGACTTCTTTAGCAATTTTCCCAAAGCTTTCGAAGTCGATTATTCTTGCATAGGCTGAGGCTCCCGCAAGAATCAGCTTAGGCTTAATATCCTCGGCTTTTCTCTTTACATCTTCCATATCTATAATGCCGAATTCATCCACATCATAGAATTCAACATCATAGAGTTTTCCACTGAAGTTCACTCCCGAACCATGAGTCAAATGTCCACCATTGTCCAATGACATTGCAAGGATTTTATCTCCCGGTTCCAAAATGGATTTAAATGCAGCAAAGTTGGCCTGCGAACCACTATGTGGTTGAACATTTACATGGTAGTCTGTATCAAAGACTTCTCTCCATTTCTGGCAGGCGTATTCTTCCAATTCATCTACATTAAAGGTGCCCCCATAATAACGACCTTTGTTCCCTGAATATCTTTCATATGGATACCCTTCTGCATATTTCCAGGAAAAACAACTTCCGTTTGCTGCCAAAATAGCTTCAGAACAATAATTTTCTGACGCAATAAGTTCTATATTATCCTGTTGTCTTTTGTATTCAGCTTCAATTAAGGCTCCAACTTTAGGAGAGTATTCCTTAATGAATTCATAATTATTAATATTATACTTATTGTTATCATTTCCACTTCTCTCAAACATGTTTTTCTCCTTCGTAATTACTATACAGGATTATTATAGATTCAAATCTCTTTTTAAATGTTATACTTCATTATTTCCGGATGGCAGTTTTTCTGATACTGAGGACAGTACTTGCATTCAAAAAAGTTGGGAGCATCGTCAGGGTTTATTGAATCAAATCCCTGTTTTCTAAAGAATTCCGGAGCACGTGCTACCAGGTATAGACCATCTCCATCAAACTCCTTAACATCTTCTATTAGACGTTTAATAAGCAGTTCCCCAATTCCTTCGCCTCTATAGAATGGATTCACCGCAATTCCATCGCATATATGGCGTCCCTCTCTTTTGGCTAAAACAGCACCACCAATTAATCCTTGCTGTGGGTCCCTTAAACGATCCTCATCATCGAATATGGAGCCATTTTCAATTTTATAACAACGGACTATATCAGTATCAACTTCCTCATCTCCGTCAAATTCCAGTTCATTTACAACGAAGAACTTAACGAGTCTCTCATACTCGTCTGTTTCCAGAAGTTCATATAGGGTATGCCTTGGTTCCGTATTATTTCTTTCCATTAATAATCACAAGTCTTTCTTCAACTTTGCTAAGCATTTCCTTATAGTCTTCCAATTTAGCCTTTTCTTCCTCTATGAGTTTTGCAGGTGCTTTGCTCACAAACCCTTGATTGGAAAGTTTACCTTCCGCTCTCTTTACTTCTCCCTCCAGCCGCTTCTTTTCCTTGGTAAGTCTCTCAGTCTCAGCTTTATAATCGATGAGTTCATCCATTGGAACAAATATTTCTGCACCGCTTATAACCGCAGTCATGGCATCATTTGGCAAACCTTCCTTATCCTTTAGAAGAGTTAGTTCCGTAATACCACCTAGGTCTTTGATGGAGCTTTCTTCATTCTTAAAGTATAGAAGCATATCCTCTGTTGCTACTATTGACGCACCAAATTTTTTGCTTGGTGCAGCCCCGGCCTCTGCTCTAATGTTTCTGATTGCTCGAATTGCTTCCATTGCAAGTTCCACTTCCTCTGCTTCCTTTTGGAATCTTCGTTCATCGGAATAGACTGGCCAGGTTGCAGTTATCAGGAAATCCTTTTTATCATTCTGAGTGTTTTCTTTGATGCCACCGGATTTATCCTCCACTGGTAGGAAGCCCCAAATTTCTTCTGTAATAAATGGCATAAATGGATGAAGGAGTTTTAGCAATGATCTAAGTACATAGATGAGAACTCCTCTTGCTATTTCCTTATCCTCTTCATCATCGCTCCAGAGTCTCTTCTTTACAAATTCTATATACCAATCACAGTACTCGCTCCAAATCATGTCATATACTTTCTGACCCGCCAAAGCAAGGTCAAATCTATCCATGGCACGATTAATGTATTCAACACCATCCATCAACCTATCAATTAACCATTTGTCTTCAGATGTGAGTTTGGAAGTATCGGCAAATAACTGTTCCTCTCCTGCATAATTAAAGAATTCTCCCGTTTCACTATCCTTTATATTCATAATCACGAAGCGGGATGCGTTCCAAAGCTTATTTGCAAAGTTACGGGCAGACTCTATTTTCTCCGTAGTAAATCTCATATCATTTCCCGGAGTGATACCGGTGGAAAGCATGAACCTAAGAGCATCTGCTCCATATTGATCAATCATGTCCAGTGGATCTATGCCATTGTTTAGGGATTTACTCATCTTTCTTCCCTGAGCATCTCGAACCAGACCATGATAATATACATATTTGAAGGGCGATTCACCGGTCATTGCCAGTCCTGAGAATATCATTCTAACCACCCAGAAGAATATAATGTCATAACCGGTGACAAGGACGGATGTAGGATAAAAATAATCCAGATCATCTGTCTTTTCAGGCCAACCCATGGTGGAGAATGGCCAAAGAGCAGAACTGAACCATGTATCAAGTACGTCTTCATCCTGGTTAAGTTTGTGGGATCCGCATTTTGGACAAGAAGCAGGATCCTCTTCTGCAACTATTATTTCACCGCAATCTGCACAATACCATACCGGTATTCTGTGGCCCCACCATAACTGTCTGGATATACACCAGTCCTTTATATCATCTAGCCAATGATAATAAACCTTATCAAATCTTTCCGGAACAAAAATTGTCTCACCGGATTTGACGGTTTCAATAGCCGGTTTTGCCAGCTCCTCCATCTTTACGAACCACTGATCCGAAAGCATAGGCTCGATGACGGTATGGCATCGATAGCACTCCCCAACAGGAATTGTCATATCTTCTTCTTTTACCAGGAAGCCACCTTCTTTTAAATCATTAACCCATGCCTTTCTGCATTCGTATCTATCCATGCCTGCATATTTGCCTGCAAGCTCGTTCATACTTGCATCTTCATTTATACAGCAAAGGCTCTCCAGATTTGCTCTCTGTCCCACCTCAAAGTCATTAGGGTCATGAGCAGGTGTAATCTTAACAGCACCGGTTCCCTTTTCAGGATCAGGATACTCATCCGCAATAATTGGAATTTCGCGTCCAACTATAGGTAGAATCACCTTTGTTCCAATTAAATCTTTGTATCTTTCATCCTCCGGATGTACTGCAATAGCAACATCTCCGAACATGGTTTCCGGTCTGGAGGTGGCAACCACCATATCCTTTCCGCCCTCAAGAGCTGCAGGATAACGGAAATACCAATACTTACCCTGTTTATCCTCGTGTTCAACTTCTGCATCGGAAAGGGAGGTACCGCACTGCGGGCACCAGTTAATTAGTCTATTTCCCTTATAGATTAATCCTTTATTATATAAATCAACAAAGAAATGTCTGACCGCTTTATTGCAGCCTTCATCCATGGTGAAACGTTCTCTGCTCCAGTCGCAGGAATCACCAAGCTTACGGCACTGCTTTGTTATGCGTCCACCGTATTCTCTCTTCCAGTCCCAGACTCTCTCTAAGAATTTCTCACGACCCAGATCTTCCTTCTCCAGACCTTCTTCGTTTCTAAGCTTCTCCACAACCTTTACCTCAGTTGCTATGCTGGCATGATCCGATCCCGGAAGCCAAAGTGTAGCATAGCCCTGAAGCCTCTTATATCTGGTCAGTACATCCTGAAGGGTATGATCTAATGCATGCCCCATATGAAGCTGTCCAGTAATATTAG
Source organism: uncultured Eubacteriales bacterium (assembly GCA_902766915.1). GTDB lineage: Bacteria > Bacillota > Clostridia > Peptostreptococcales > Anaerovoracaceae > Eubacterium_B. The sequence continues at coordinate 1,923 of CACXFN010000076.1, read as the reverse complement.
GTGGTGGCATGACAATGGTGAAAGGAGTTTTATCCTCATCTCTTTCCGGTGTGAAGGAGCCACTCTTCTCCCACATTTCATATATGCGGTCTTCAAATTCCTTCGGGTCATAATTCTTTGCTAAATTCTGTTCCATGGTTTTTTTCCTTTTTATATTTTTTCGTTGTATGCATTATCAGTTACTAACAATATATATTGTGGTTTTCAGATTTTTTGCACACAAAAAGACATAGATATACAGATAATATAATAACGCAAATCTTAAAATAATACAAGTTTATCCAAGCTTATTTAAAGCCTTGCTTCTATCCAGTTTTTTATATCACTGTATACTATATCTCTATCAATTTCGTTTAGGATTTCGTGTCGGTAATCTTGATATAGTTTTATTTCCAAATCTTTAATGCCTATGTCTCTATATAAATCATATACTTGAGTTACGCCCTTTCCGTAGCTCCCCACCGGATCCTCAGTTCCGGAGGCAAGAAGGATTGGCAATTCTTTAGGAATATGCTTAATAGTATCCGGATTCTGTGCGTCTCTAATACTATAAAACAAATTGTAATAACCATTTACAGTGAAGTCGAATGTACACCAGGGATCGTTATTATAGTTATTTACTACTTCTTCATCGCGTGAAATCCAGTCTGTAGAACCATTTGGATTCTTTATACGCTTATTATAGCTGCCAAAAACTACGTTTCTAACTATGATGCTCCTGCAATCCCATCCGCTTGTTGCAGCAATGGTCTTACACATATTCATTCCCATTTGTAGAGTTTCTTTAGGCGTATATCCCGTACCCAAGAGAATAACGCCATTAAGGTTTTCACCTTCCAATGCCATATATTGGCGTATAAGGAAGGAACCCATGCTGTGCCCAAGAATAAAATAAGGAAGGTTGGGATATTTCTTTTGTGTGATTTTTCTCAGTTCATTTATATCGCCCAGTAAATAAGCATTTCCACATTTCTCATGAAAGAAACCATATCGACTTTCGCTCTTTACAGATAGTCCATGTCCCAAGTGATCATTTCCAACAATATAGAATCCTTGATCCTTCATATATGAAGCAAAATGATCATATCGTTTAATGTATTCAAGCATTCCATGACAAATTTGAAGAACAGCCTTAGGCTCACCTTCTGGCTTCCATTCAACTGCATTTATCAGAGTCTCACCATCTTTAGATAGATAAACGAATGAATTTGACATATAATCATCCTTTCCATACTAAGAATTATTATGCTAAGCCATTTATTTATACTAAGCCATTTTCTTTGTTAAACCATTTTTTATGCTAAGCCATTTTTGCAAAGAACCACAAATTGTTTGGCCGTTCTGGGGCTACGCCCATTGGACCTAATGGCGAAGGCCTCGGCCCTCGTCAGCAAATCTTTAGACATTATTCCCTGCTCTTTCGCAAGATTCTCCACAATTGATAGATATTGATCTTTAGCAGGTTTAGAGAATGTTATGGTAAGACCAAAGCGTGAGGAGAGGCTCATTGTTTCCTGAAGCGTGTCATTCAAATGAAGATCATCTCCTTCTCTATCCGCCATGCTCTCCTTTACCAAATGTCTACGATTACTGGTAGCATATATCAAAACATTAGGTGCTGTTCCGCTTACGTTTCCTTCTAAAATCCCCTTTAATGCATAATAGTCATCATCGTTCTTGGCGAAAGTTAGATCATCAATGAAGAATATGAATTTAAGGGGTGAACGCGAAAGTTTTTCAGCTATTTCAGGAATCTCCGAGACCTGGTTTTTATCAAACTCCACCAGCCTGACTCCTTTATTGGAATAATATGCTGCACAGGCTTTAACCGTTGTGGATTTTCCTGTTCCTGCATCACCATAAAGAAGAACGTTGCTGGCCACCTTGCCTTTTGCCAAAGCTTCCGTGTTTTTTAGAACCAGT
>CACXFN010000075.1 GCA_902766915.1 uncultured Eubacteriales bacterium | reverse complement strand
TTTTTGCTGACGATTTGGGGTAGTCGAATGAGAACTACCCTTTTCGTTTTTTGGAGGAGAACTATGAATGAAAGTAGGGAAATAATCCGAAGTTGGCACAGAAGGAAAGCGGCATCAATAATCTTAATCTTACTACTGATAATTGGAAACGTATCATTGGGCTTTAGCGTTCCATCTGTCGCTTATGGAGATGAGAAGGTTCAGAGAACTGCGGGAGCCAATCGATATGAAACCTCTTTTGCTATCTTTGATACTCTGAAGGAATTAACCGAGACAGGTCAATTTCAAAATGTGGTGGTGGCGTCGGGGCGTAATTTTCCGGATGCCCTTTCGGGGGCATGTCTATCAAAGGCTATGAATGCTCCGCTTGTTCTGGAAACACCAAGTGTAGATAATGAAATCCTGAAAAGAATAAATGAAAGCATGAATCCTAATGGGACTGTGTTTTTGCTCGGAGGAACCTCTGTAATATCACAGGAGTTTGAAGACGCGCTAAAGAGCTCCGGAAAAAGAGCCGTGAGATTGGCCGGTTCCGACAGATATGGAACAAATCTGGAAATTCTGGATAGATTACATAAGAAGCCAATGGAAAATTCCGAAGGAGTCTTAATGGGGAATCAGGAAGCACTTTTAGTTGCTTCTGGAAAGAACTATGCAGACGCCTTGTCCGGTTCCGCTTTAGGGATGCCAATGTTGTTGGTAGGCGATTCTCTAAGCGGTGAACAAAGGGTTTTCCTGGAGGAATCGGGATTTAAAAAAGTCTATATTTTAGGAGGACCCAGCGCGGTAAATGCTGGGATAGAAAGCGCGATTAAATCTGCATTTGTATCTAAGGCAGGTACGATATCAATTGAGAGAATACAAGGAACTAATCGTTATGACACAAGCAGAAAAATTGCGAATAAGTTTTTTCCAAATGCAGCAACGGTAGTCCTTGCGTCAGGCAAGAACTTTCCCGATGGACTTTCCGGTGCGCCTATGGCGATGGCGTTTGGATCTCCAATATTATTGGTGTCAGGTGAAGATTTTGCTTATGCAAGAAGCTTCGCTGCAACACGATCGATTGATAGGGAAATAATAATAGGTGGAACCAGCGCAGTGTCTGAAACTGTGGCTAACAAAGTTATTGAGAGCCCTAAGGAGAATAATGAGAACAAGGGGCATGTACATATTTGGTCCCATCGTTTTAAATGGGACGAGTTGGACGCAACTGTAAATTTCAAATGCGTTGATTGTGGTGAATCGGTTTCAGAAGATGCAAAGGAAAGCTTCAAAATTACCGAACCTGCAACGCATACAAAGACAGGGACTATTCTATTTACCGCCAAGGCAAAGAACCCTGATGGAATAACTCGCACGGCGACTAAAACCAGGACGCTTCCGAAGCTCTTTAACGACTATTCCTATTCTTGGGATGTGGAGCGATATAATTCCGGAAACACAGCCTTTACGGTAAAAGCCTATGCCTATGTGCAGGGTGGATATGGGGCCTCCGGCAACCCGGCAGTTCCGGGAACAATTGCTGTTGACCGCTATATAATACCACTTGGAACCAAGGTGTATATCGAAGGGTATGGATTTGCTACCGCTAATGATACAGGCGGAATGATAAATGGATATACAATTGATTTGGTTATGGATTCTGAATATGCATGTTTGCAGTGGGGTGTAAGGTATCCAATGATTTATATCCTTAAATAAGAAAGTGCTTGCATTTTCAATATCTCTAAAGTATAATAATTCCGCTCGCGTTTTTGGAGAAGACATCGAAGGTGCATATGAGAATTGCTCTTTTGATAAATCGATAAATGGCGAGTGAATCGAGTGAGTAGGATTTAATCCGGGCTCTTCGAACTAAAAATTTTTTAGTCGGCCGAAAAAGATTAACAATGCAATCATAGATTATATAAATCCAAGTAGGCGCAATCGAAAGTGTTGGAGCCTGGCCATTGATTGGCTGCTTCAACTCAGTAGGTGGAAAGGAAGAAAAATGAAATCATTCACAGCAACCCCTGCTGACATTGAACGTAAGTGGTACGTTGTAGATGCAGAGGGAAAGACACTAGGTCGTCTTGCTACAGAAGTAGCAACAGTGCTTCGTGGCAAGCACAAACCAACATTCACTCCTCACATGGACTGTGGTGACTATGTAATCGTAGTTAACGCCGAGAAGGTCGATGTAACAGGAAAGAAAAGAAAAGAAAAAGTCTATAAGAGACATACAGGTTATCCAGGCGGACTTCGTGAAATCACATTCGAAAAGCTGATTGCCAAGAAGCCTGAGGAAATCGTAAGACATGCCATTAAGGGCATGATGCCAAAGGGCAAGCTGGGTCGCCAGATGTATAAGAAGTTAAAAGTTTACGCAGGTCCTGAGCATAACCATCAAGCTCAGAAACCGGAAACACTGGAATTTTAGGAGAAGGGAGGAATAGAAAATGGCAAAGATTCAATATCAGGGCACAGGTAGAAGAAAATCCTCCGTTGCTCGTGTAAGGCTTCTCCCCGGTTCCGGAAACATCACAGTAAATAAAAAGGATCTGGATGGATACTTTGGAATAGGTAACGAAGTAGTTAAGAATGAAGTTGTTAGACCTTTCTCTGTAGCTGGATGTGAAGGAAAGTTCGATGTAATCGCAACAGTTCACGGTGGCGGATTCACAGGACAGGCTGGCGCGCTGAGACACGGAATCAGTAGAGCACTCTGCATGGCAGATTCCGAAACATACAGAGCACCTCTTAAGGCAGCAGGATTCTTAACAAGAGATCCGAGAATGAAAGAACGTAAGAAATACGGTCTCAAGAAAGCCCGTAGAGCATCCCAGTTCAGCAAACGTTAATCGACGCGATTCGAAGTTCGACTCGAAGAGATTGCAAATCAGGTTTGCGAATCGGTTGCAAATCAATTTCAACGAAAGTTAAAAAAGAGATGGTTGTCAAAGGCAACCGTCTCTTTTAAAATATGAATATGGCAAAGAGTAAACTAACTACAATTATATTAAGTGTATCTATTGCATTATCTATACTTACAGGAGCTATTGCTGTTCCCATTCTTTTCCGAGGATTATATTACTCGCAGGTAGAAAAACTAAAACTGGTAGAAAGAACCGGCTATTCAGAAGAAGTTATACGGGAAGCCTTTGATGAAATGATGGACTACTGCGTTGGTGGAGCGAGCTCCGGCAAGGAATTCGGAACAGGACAGCTTAAATGGTCTGAGGAGGGTAAAGCTCACTTTGATGATGTTGCCGCTCTTTTCAATATGGATATTTTTTTACTGGAAGTATCATCGGGTTTGCTGATACTATTTCTCTTCAGCAGATTGGTAATAGGAAGAGACGATAGGGTTGGAGAAGTTTCTTCGCAAACCGGCCATTTGGCCAATGCTGCACCTGGGAGCATCGGTGCGGAAAGAACCAAATACATTCACCCGGATAGGATACTTGGTAGAGGTCCATTGTTTTGGGGTCCGATGATTTTGATTTTGGTGTTTGGCGGAATAGGTGTTATGGCCTATAGAAATTTCGACGTTTTTTTCGTTAAATTCCATCACCTTTTTTCCCTGGAAAAGATAATTGGATTTTTGATGAAACAAAGGATGAGATAATCAAAATTCTGCCGGAAGAGGTGTTCAGTAATTTTGCCTTGTTAATATTGGGGGTTATTATTGCGGTAAGTGCAATATGCATTATTTTGGATTTTGTATTGGCGAGCAGAAATGTTAATAATACCGGCAAGTAGTTGAGATATGTGGAATTATTTGAAGATCTTTTTAATATCAATGGTACCGATAGTTGAGCTCCGTGGTGCGGTGCTTTATTCACAATACCTGGAACTTCCGATTTTGACTTCATATGTGATTTGCATAATCGGAAATATGATTCCCGTGCCATTTGTTTATTTCTTTGCAAGAAAATTATTGACATGGGGTAGTGAAAAGTCGATTATAGGACCCGTGTGTCGATTCATGAATAATAAGGGAGAGAGCGCAGGCCGAAAACTAACTGAAAAAGCCAGCAGAAGAGGGACATTTATAGCGCTCCTGCTTTTTGTTGGAATCCCGCTTCCGGGAACCGGTGCGTGGACTGGAACCTTGGCGGCCAGTATTTTAGATATGGGTATAAAACACACTGCCGGTGCTGTTATGCTGGGGGTGCTTTTGGCGGGGATTATAATGATGTCTGCCGGTGTTTTTGGATTTAGTCTTCTTTAAAATAATTAGGTCAAATATCCAAATAACGATTTACGTTTTTGTTTTATGCAAACAATTATTTTGGATTTTTACGCAAGTTATCCGAATTTTGTTGCGGTACACTATGTGACGTGTTAGAATTCAAGCGAATAGGGGACTTTGTTAGTCTTAATAAAAAATGCCCCATACGCCATCTAAGTCGTAGGCACAGTGTCGCGACGGCGTATGACCATACACGCTTCTCTGGAAACGACCTCCCAAAAGGGGGTCGTTTCCGATTTGCAAAAGATTCTATAGTTGTATATAATTATAAGGCTAGAGATTAAATAGAAGTAGTGGGATTAGAGGAAGGGAGTATTTATGGCTCAAGAAGTTGGGATAGATCTTGGTACAGCGAATGTACTTGTTTATATAAAGGGAAAAGGAATTGTTCTGGAGGAGCCATCTGTAGTTGCAATCAATCAGGATACGGATGAAATCCTTGCTGTTGGTGAAGAAGCCAGACAGATGTTGGGGCGTACTCCCGGTAATATTGTTGCAGTTAAACCTCTAAGAGATGGCGTTGTTTCAGACTATGACATTACTGAAAAAATGCTTAAATACTTCATTCGCAAGGTTTGCGGAAGTGGTAGATTCTTTAAGCCGAGAATAATGGTATGCGTCCCTAGTGGGGTCACCGAAGTAGAGAAAAGAGCAGTAAGAGAAGCTGCATCTCAGGCAGGTGGTAAGAATGTATTCCTTATAGAGGAACCTGTCGCAGCTGCTATTGGCGCAGGCCTTGATATTGCCAAGCCTGACGGAGTTATGGTTATAGATATTGGCGGTGGAACCACAGATATTGCGGTAATAGCCCTTGGTGGAATTGTAACAAGCGAATCTGTGAAGGTGGCTGGAGATAAATTCGACGAAGCTATTGAAAACTACATGCGCAGAAATCACAAGCTCTATGTAGGTGAGCGAACCAGCGAGGAATTAAAGAAGAAGCTGGGAACTGCATTCCCAAGGGAGGAAAGTATAACTGCGGAATGTAGAGGACGTGATATGGTGAATGGTCTTCCGCGTGTTGTGGAAGTTACATCTGAAGAAATAATGGAAGCTCTGGAAGAGCCACTCTATGCCATAACTGAAGCAGTGCACAGAGTTTTGGAAAGCACTCCACCGGAACTGGCTGCGGATATTACGAATTCCGGAATCGTTTTGACTGGAGGCGGAGCATACCTATATGGACTGGACACGCTGATTGCCAGACACACCGGTATGGAAGTAAGAGTCGCAGAAAATCCCGAACAGTGCGTGGCGATTGGTACCGGAAAAGCATTAGGTGTAATTGAATCAATTGAAAGCAATAAACTTAATGCCAAAGAACCGTATTTATAAGAATTATCCGGGATGGCTCACATTGGGCCATCCCCTTAATGGGAGAATTTAAAAACTGTCCCTTAGGGGACTATTTTTATTAGAGCTTATTAAACAGATATTGGAGCAGGTTATATGAAATATGAATTGGTGGCAACGGCAACCTTTGGTTTGGAGGCTGTGGTTCGCCGGGAATTGGAGAACTTAGGGTTTAAGGTTTCTAAAACCGAGGACGGACGTGTGACATTTGATGTAGATCAAAGTGATGAGGTGGGAAATGACTTTGCCCACGCAATTGCCAGAAGTAATCTTTGGCTCAGATCCGCAGACAGAGTTTACATCAAGATGGGAGAGTTCGACGCCAAAACATTCGAGGAACTCTACCAGGGCATCAAAGCTATAAGCTGGGAGGAGCTCATCCCCGTTGACGGTAAAATAGTAGTAGTTGGAACCTCAGTGAAATCAGCGCTCCACAGTGTACCTGCATGCCAGAGCATCATTAATAAGGCAATTGTCGACAAAATGCTAACTGCATATAAGG
>CACXFN010000074.1 GCA_902766915.1 uncultured Eubacteriales bacterium | reverse complement strand
TACGTAAATGAATGTTGTATTGATACGCTGGCGCAGCTTTATAATCTCTGCGCGCATCTGGTTACGAAGCTTTGCGTCCAAGTTGGAAAGAGGTTCGTCCATCAGAAGAACCTTAGGTTCACGGACTATTGCACGACCAATTGCCACACGCTGTCTTTGTCCACCGGAAAGGGCCTTGGGCCTACGGTTTAGATACTGAGTGATGTCCAGAATCTCTGCGGCTTCTTCCACCTTTCTTTTGATCTCAACCTTAGGAGTCTTTCTCAGCTTCAGTGAAAATGCCATGTTTTCGAATACCGTCATATGTGGGTAGAGGGCGTAATTCTGGAATACCATGGCGATATCGCGATCCTTCGGCTGAACATCGTTCATGAGCTTGCCGTCGATATAAAGGTCTCCTGCGCTGATTTCCTCCAGGCCTGCAATCATTCTAAGAGTAGTTGATTTACCGCAACCGGATGGACCAACTAAAACTATAAACTCCTTATCCTTAATATCCAGGTCGAATTCCTGAACCGCAACAACACCTTCATCGGTTACCTGCAGATTTACCTTGGATTCCGTATCCTGGGCACTATTCTTTTTCTTTTTTTCGGTATTGGGGTAGATTTTTTTTATGCCGACAAGTTTTACGTCTGCCATGACATAAGCCCTTTCATTTTCTCATCAAATTATCGTTTATGCCCTTATTTTACTCCATATAGGTAGACCGCGCAACTTTGAAATAGTCATTTGAAAATGGTAGAATAGTGTATCAAAACAGTATGTTAAACTAAAGAATAAACGAAGGGAGAGAAGGCAGGGATAATGGATAAGGCCAAATTTAAGGAAGTTCACCAGTGGGTGAAGGATGAACTTAAAAGAAGTACGGATTTCTGGATTGAGCATGGTTGGGATAAAGTGCATGGCGGTGTATACACCTGCCTTAATAGAGAAGGCCGTGTTTTTTCGACAGATAAAAGTGTTTGGATGCAAGGACGTTGTGGTTGGACATATGCATACTTGTGCTCGGTTTATGGTAAAAGAGAAGAGTGGTTGGAATTCAGTAAAAGCTGTATCGATTTTTTAGAAGATCATTGCATAAATCATAAGGCAGGAGGCAGATTGTTTTTTACTGTTACAGAGGATGGCCAACCATTGAGACAGCGCAGGTATATGTTCTCTGAGGATTTCTACACTATAGCAAATGTTGAGTACTATGCAAATACCGGGGAAACTGAGTATCTGGAAAGAGCCAGAAGGGCTTATGACCTAACTTGGAATATCAGGAAGGGCCTAATGAAAGATCCTGTTAATATGCCTCCAAAAGTTGAGCCTGAAACGAGACGGAGTCGATTCGTTGGTGACCCTATGATCTATCTAAATGTTACAAGTATAATGCTTAGATGCGATCCGGAAAGAAGCGATACATATAAGGAAAGGGCTAAAATCTGTGCTGATGATATTATAAAATATCATTATAAGCCTGAGTTGAAATGCTTATTGGAGAATGTGTCTTTAGATGGAACTCCGCAGCTTTTGACAACGGAGGGAAGGATAGTTAACCCAGGAAATGATATTGAGGGAAGCTGGTTCTTGGCCATGCATGCCAGGGACATAGGTGATGAGTCCTTATACCAAAAGGCTGAAGATATTTTTAAAAACGCTGTGGAAGCAGGTTGGGATAAGGAATATGAGGGACTCCTATATTTCACTGATTGCCTTGGAAATCCTCCGGAGGCATATGAACACGATATGAAAATGTGGTGGCCTCATAATGAAATGCTTATAGCAACTATGATGTATTATAGGGACACGGGGGATGAGTTCTATTTGGATTGGTTCTATAAGACTTACGAATACTGCAAAAAATATTTTGCAGATCCGGAATATGGTGAGTGGTTTGGATACTTAAGAAGGGACGGAAAGCCCACAGAACCACCCTGCAAGGGTTCAACATTCAAGGGACCGTTCCACGTTCCAAGAAGTTTAACTATGGTGGATAAGATGATGGAAGAAATAGCTGAAAAACACTTCTAATTCTTTTGCTCAATATTATTATATATGTTTAAATACTGATATACAGAAAGAAAGGAGCCGGACTGGCTCCTTATCATTTTAAACTGCCGGTAATGTCGCTGCAGTGGCGGATTGCCCAACCCTTCTAAATTTTTCATCAGGAAGAGCGGGAAGTATTTTGCTTCCAATGGCGGGGTATTCATCTGCCAAAACGTTTTTGCATGTTGCCAAAATTAAATCGCCACCTTTTCCGCTCATTACTCTTCCGAGTAAAAGAACATGTTTCATATCATAAAGTGAATGATAGAAAGCCAACGTATGTGCCAGATATACACCTATGCTTTCGTAAATTGCAACAGCATTTGGATCGTCTGATTCCATTTTGTCCTGTACTACTTTTAGTTTTTCTGCCGGTGATAAGCTATCGTCTAAAATAATTCCTGCTCTTGGCGCAAGTTTTATTACAGAATCCTGAGAAAAGTATTTAACTCCGCATCCTACATCACCACTCCATTCATCGACCATAGCATCTGGGTTACAATCAACGGGAACAAATGCCAATTCGTTTAACCACCCTGTGATACATCCGTCTTTATCAACAAAGCCTGCGGCTTCACTGGTGCCCATGGCGATGCCTAGAACATTGTTTTCACCTAGACTGAGCTTTCCTGCCAGTGCTGATACATCGCCATCATTGACAACGGAAAAGGGTATATCGCCAAATGTATCATTAATTGCACGAACGTAAATATCCTTTACCTTTGAATCCAATAGTTCCTCTGGAACACTGGCAAAAAGTGATGCCCTCATAGTGCGGTTGTTTATAAATATACCTGCGCTGGATACGCCCACTGCATCAACCTTTGGGAGATGCGAAGCAGCGGTTTTCAAAGCATCAACTATCCCTTCATAATGATATTCCGGGTCCGCTGTGGTTTTTGGAAACCAAACAACTTCTTCATCATAAACACTTTCTCCATTAACTAATGCAGACACCTTACGGTCGCTGCCACCGGCATCAAAGCCGATTCTATATCCATCGGTATGACCCCCAATCTTTTGTGGATTGTCCTTTGCCCTTGGAATCTCATGGCAGAAGATAACTTCAAAGGGTTGCTCGAATATATGGGCCATAAAGTGGTAATCAAAGGCTCGTGATCCATTATTGGAATATGCCTTTGATAGGTAATCAAAAATATCTTTATTACCGGATACGTAGATGCGAAAGCCGCCCTTCATCCATAGGAGGGTTTTTACCAGTCTGTCAACATAATAATTGTCTGCATCCTTCATCTCAGGGGTCCCATGGATAAAGGTATTGACCTCAGCTATTTGACCATTAGCTCTTTCTATTGCTATACCAATAGGGCACGTCTCTCCAGCTGACTCCAAAAAAGCTTTTTGATAAAGACCAATTGGTGTAAATTCAGGGTCTAGAGAAGGGATGTTCTTTGGATTAACGTTTATGCCATATATATTCATTTGTGAACTCCTTTGATGCTATATTAATCTATTATTTTCGGGATTATTAAGCAAGTCCATGTGAATAATGGGTCATGGAAATAGTAAATTTACATACATCTTATCACTTTCAAAGTTTTAATACAATAATGGGCGAATATGATATACTTATTAAAGTATACGGTTATTTTGAAGTGATTAATAGTCAGGAGAAAGATATGATTAGAATAATAAAAGGTGATATTACAAAACTGGATGATGTTGATGTTATAGTTAATGCTGCAAACACTTCCCTCCTGGGCGGAGGTGGTGTCGATGGTGCAATTCATAGGGCGGCAGGACCTAAGCTTTTGGAGGAATGCAGAACACTTAACGGTTGTAATACGGGAGAAGCAAAGATTACAGGAGCATACGATCTTCCCTATAAGAATATTATTCATACTGCTGGACCCATTTGGTCGGGTGGTAGTAATGGAGAGCCTGAACTCCTTAGAAACTGCTACTACAATGCCATGAATTTAGCCAAAGAACATGGACTTAGAAGGATTGCTTTTCCTTCTATTTCTACTGGTGTATATAGTTATCCTTTGGAGCAAGCGGCAAAGATTGCAGTAGGCACTGTGAAGGAATTCTTAGAAGCAAATCCGGACTCTTTTGATTTGGTTGAGTGGGCTCTCTTTGACGATAAAACCTTTGATGCCTATGAGAAAGAGATTTAAAAACCTAAGGATAACTAATAATTATAACTAGGAAAATGATTGATAATAGTATGGATAAAGTAGATAATCCAATTGTTGAAATAACAGACATGGCGGAGGATGGTGCCGGTATTGGACATACTGAAGATGGTATGGCTATCTTTGTTAGCGGTGCAGTATATGGGGATATAGTCAAAGTACGGATTACGAAAGCAAAGAAGAATTATGCATTTTCGGAGGTAATAGAGATACTGAAACTTTCACCTTATAGGGTGGAGCATAAACAAGGCTTTGAAAAATCCGGAATAAATGCTGATGATGATAAGAGGTTTGATCAAAAAAGTATTGTGACTGATAGTGTTTGTCCATATATTGAGGCGTGCGGTGGTTGTGCCTTTGGTTTTCTTAATTATGAGACTCAGCTTATGCTAAAAGCTAAGCATGTTCAGGACAAAATCGAAAGAATCGCTGGAATAGAAAGCCCAAAGATTAATCCAATTATTGGAATGGATAGTCTTAAGAACTACTGGGGTTACAGGAATAAGGCATCAATGGCGGTTGGCCTTGATGAACAAGGAAAGCCAGCGGTTGGTTTCAGAGGTAGAAAAAGCCATAAGATAGTTAACTGTGATAATTGCATGATTCAGGCACCGACGGCTAATATTGCTGCAAATGTTTTAAGAGAATATGTAACGAAATATCCATATTTGGTTAAACCTGCATTGAAAGGTAGGCAAGGGAATAAATCAAGGGACAGCTTGGTAATCAGTGGCATGACAGTAAAAACCGCCTTTGGAACTGGCGAAGTGATGGTTATTGTAAACGTTAACGGAAAGGGAGAATTACCGGAAATTGAGGATTTTTGCTATGACTTGGAGGACGCTATTTATTCTCTAAATAAAAGTGATATGTGGGAATTCAGAAACGAAAATACAGTTGACGATTCCGGCGGTGCCCTCTTATATAGTTTGGAAAGCGTTGTTGTGAATCGCGAGTATGAAATTCGTGAAGGGGGTAAGAAAGCTCCCGTAAAAACCATAACTAAGACAAAGCTGGAATATATTGCGGGTAAACATACCATAAAAGATAGGTTGATGGGGCTTGATTTTGAGATATCACCTAGGGCTTTTTATCAGGTTAATCCGGTACAGACAGAGAAGCTTTATAGTAAAGTTCTGGAGTATTTGTCCTTAGAGAATGATAGTAAACCCATGGAGACATCGGCCAATGATATGATTCTGGATTTGTACTGTGGAGTAGGCACAATTGGAACTTTGATTGCCAAGAACTATGAAGGTGAGGTATTGGGAATAGAATCAGTCAAAGAAGCCGTGATTGATGCCAATAGAAATGCGGTTATTAACGGTGTTGTTAATGAAAGGTTCATTTGCGGTAAAGCAGAAGAGGTGCTTCCCGCAATTCTGAATAAACCGAAAGCATCGACAGCAGATGAGGAGGATGAAACCGAAGGAATTGATAAGGAAAAAGTGATTCTAAAAAACATCTCTGCGGTGATTCTTGACCCACCGAGGGCAGGTTGCGATGAAGATCTTTTAAATGCGGTTGCAGAGGTCTCGCCGCAAAGAATTATTTACGTATCCTGTAATCCTGGTACCTTGGCCCGGGACGTAAAGTTTTTGATAGAGAAGGGATATGAATTGGTGGAAGCGAGTCCTGTGGATATGTTTTGCCATTCGAGCCATGTGGAGGCAGTGATTTTGCTAAGCCTGGCAAATTGCTGAAAATCCTTGATTTACGCTATTTTACCCACATATGACATTCAAGATTTCACATGAAGGAAACCGCAGAAAAGCGATTGAGAACGAAATTTCCGTCTTGCTTGAAGCAGTTGTGGATGAAGAGATGGCATAGAAGGAATGGTAGACGGCAATAGATGCTTATAATTTAGAAATAGAAGAGTAACTCTACTAAAAGTAGGTGGCTGATCCGCAGAGTTTGATATAGAATCCTTTGCGGAGGTGATTGGAATGAATACATATGTTACGGGCGCAGTTATCAAAGAATTGCGGGAGAAGAATAAAATGACTCAGTGCCAACTGGCAGAGGCATTGGGGGTGAGCGATAAAGCGGTATCAAAATGGGAGACCGGAAAGGGTTATCCGGATATAACTTTGTTGGAACCTATATCGAAGATATTTCATGTGTCAATAACGGAACTCTTTTCCGGTGAACCCATCAGAAACACCAATACAGCGGCAAACATGCTTAAGAGGTCGTTTTACGTTTGTCCTGTTTGCGGTAATGTGATTCACAGCACAGGGGAGGCAGCAGTTAACTGTCATGGAATTCTTTTGACGCCGGAGCAAGCAGAACCGGCGGATGGGAACCACGAAATTAACATTGAATGTATGGAGGATGAGTACTTTGTTCAAATTAATCACCCTATGACAAAGTCCCACTATATCTCCTTTATTGCCGCCATGTCTCCTGACAGAATCGAAATGGTTAAACTCTACCCGGAAGGAGGAGCAGAAGCGAGACTAAAAATCTCCGGCGTTAGAAAGATATACTACTATTGTAATAAAGATGGACTGTTTGAGTGGAAATAAAGATTGTTAAATTATTGACAATCTTGCGATGGCTTGATACAATAAAGAAAAGTGGTGATTTGAGAGGAGGAATGTATGACAATTTTTAAAATTGTAGTTATAGCTATCGCAGTTATTGGTGCATTTTTATTCTTGTTTTATATTTCAAACTCTTTACCGGATAGAAGGATGGACATGAATAATATCTCCGGCGGAAACAATCAAGTTCTTACAGAAGAAGAAACAAAGGTGCAGAATGATT
>CACXFN010000073.1 GCA_902766915.1 uncultured Eubacteriales bacterium | reverse complement strand
TTATTTAATCCTATATACATTTTGCCATTAACAATGATTGGCATGGTTGGTGTGGTCATGATTCCTGTCATAGTAGAATCCTGCACACCATCTCCAAACTTAACGGACCATTTTTCTGCAGTATTTGCACCCTCTGTAGGCGTGTGTCTATCAACCACCGCATTATTGGAATCATCGTAGCGATAATAATTCCATTCCTGGCTGCCATCATCGGCAAACACTTTACTAATGCCTACCTGAGGGGAAGAGCTAATAGTCCAATCCCCCATCCCATTGAACACAAGTGTCGATATAAGGATGCATAATATAGTCAGCCTGGATAATCTTTTAATCAAGTCATTTCTTCCAACAATGACTCTAAATCTTTTTTTCATATTTCTGTTCTTACCCACGATGCGATTCCTTTCTGCTTATCGTATTCCTTTTCGAAAAAATGCCCCTATGTCATTTCCCAACAACATAAGGGCGCGATAAATCATAAGTATGATTACTGTATTGTCTTTTTAATCAATACCGGTGGTTCTGTTTTTGTTAAACTAAAGGTGTAGATATTTCCTGCATCTTCAAATGCTTCTTTTACTTCCGCTTCATCGTTTCCTACGAAGGTGCAAAGCTTGTCACCTATTCTAACTTCATCTCCGATTTTTTTATGAACCATTACTCCGGCGGAGGGGTCTATTTCGTCTTCCTTGACCTCTCTTCCTGCACCGGTATCCTGGGAACAAAGCCCCACTAATTGGTTGTCAATCTCAGAAACGTAATATACTCCGTCTTCATTTCTCTCATTTAATCCAAATGACCTATTAAGCATTTCCTCATCAAAGACCAAATCAATTGCGCATGTTGGTTGCGGCAATATATTGTAGTCATCTATCACATCCGGATTTCCACCCTGTGCAGTAATCAGCTTACGGAAAACTTCCAGGGCTGCTCCGGAATCAAGTGCTTCACGAACCATCTTCTGTCCTTCTTCCAAGGAAGAAGCTTTTTCCCCAAGGTAGACCATCCAACCGGAGAGATATATGGCCAGTTCCGTCACATCCTTTGGGCCTCTTCCTTTCAGTGTTTCAATTGCTTCAATAACTTCTATGGCATTACCAACTGCATGTCCCAGAGGTTGATTCATATCCGTAAGGACAGCTACTGTTCTCTTTCCGGCAGAATTGCCTATTTTACACATGGTTTCTGCCAGTTCCGCAGCGTCCTCTTCATTCTCCATAAATGCTCCCTTTCCGCATTTGACATCCAATAAAATGGCGTCAGAACCTGCGGCCAGTTTCTTGCTCATTATGCTGGAGGAAATAAGACTCAGGTTTCCTACAGTTGACGTAACATCTCTTAGGGCATATAGTTTCTTATCCGCCGGAGCAATATGACCACTCTGACCTATGAGGGAGATTCCTATCTCATCAACCTGCTTGAAAAATGCTTCAGGCTCCAGGGTAGTCTGGAAACCGGGTATGGATTCCAGTTTATCAATTGTCCCGCCTGTGAATCCCAAACCTCGTCCACTCATCTTGGCAATAGGTACTCCGCATGCAGCAGCAAGCGGTCCCGCCACAAGAGTTATTTTATCACCTATTCCGCCGGTACTGTGCTTGTCTACTTTTTTACCGGAGATTGCAGACAGATCAACGATATCACCGCTATCCCTCATTGCAGTCGTAAGTTCCAATGTCTCATCCTCATCCATACGTTGAAAGTAGATAGCCATCAAAAGTGCAGCTGCTTGATAATCGGGAATTGTTCCATCAGTATATCCCTCAATAAAAAACTTTATTTCGCCGTCTGTTAGTTTTCCACCGTCACGTTTTTTTGTGATGATTTCATTCATGTTGAAGTTCATAGGATTCTCCTTTTGATTCCTTTTTATTCTATCTATATTTTATCTATAGTTATTTGCTGATTTCTTCCAGCATGCTTTCACCAATGCTCAGTTTCTCCGCTCCCAGGTAATCCGCAATAGTTGCACCTATATTTGCAAAAGTTTCAGGTGTCTTGAATTCAACTCCCGCCTTGATTGGATTTCCATAGAATACACATGGTATGTGCTCCCTGGTATGATCAAAACCACTCCAGGTAGGATCATTACCGTGGTCTGCAGTTAGAATCAGGATGTCCCCTGGTCTCATTGCTGCCTTTAATTCAGGTAATCTGTTGTCGAATTCCATGATGGCTCTTCCATATCCCTCAGGATCACGACGATGTCCATATTTGGAGTCAAAGTCAACCAGGTTGGTGAAAATGAATCCTTCCTCCACCTGATTCATTGCTTCCAGTGTTTTATCCACACCGTCCATATTATCGTCTGTATGTACAGTATCCGTAACGCCACATCCATTAAAGATATCGTTTATTTTGCCGACGCAGTATACTGTCTTTCCTGCAGCCTTAACCTTGTCCAGTAGCGTCTCCTCAGGTGGGCTAACCGCATAGTCATGACGATCGCTGGTTCTCTCTCTCTCACCCTTTTCGTTTATGATATAAGGTCTTGCAATTACTCTTCCGCAGGCCCACTCGCCTTGGAGAAGTTCCCTGGCGGTTTCACACATCCAGTAGAGTTTTTCCAATGGAATCACTGCTGTATTTGCAGCTATTTGGAATACGCTATCACTGGATGTATAAACGATGGGTTTCCCGGTGGCCTCATGCTCAGGTCCCAGATTATCAATAATAACTGTTCCCGATTCAGGATAATTGCCAAGCACCTCTATTCCAATCTTCTCCTCAAAGGTCTTTATGAATTCCTCGGGAAATCCATCCGGATAGGTTTTAAAAGGTGTAGGAGTTTCTATTCCACAGATTTCCCAATGTCCTGTTATGGTGTCCTTACCCTTTGATAATTCTCTAAGCTTTCCGTAAGCTCCTTCAGGATGTTCTACCGCAAATCTATCGCCTCCGAATTCCCCTCCTCCGATATTACCCAGACCCAGTTTGGACAGTTCAGGGATTTCAAAGGGAGGAACCAGAGAGTCTTCATATTTCTCGCTCTTTTCACCCTGGTGTTCATCGAACCAATTGACGATGTGACCAAGAGTATCGGAGCCTTTATCTCCATAGTTTGCGGCATCGGCCAAATCACCTATACCCATGCTATCTAATATAATTAGTATCGCTCTTCTTTTGTCCATTGCTTTTCTCCTCGTCCTTAAATTTATTTAATCAAAACCGGTTTTGCCTCAACATAGTCCAAAGAAACCAGTTTGTAATCAACGCCATTCCATATTCCCTTATACCCATTTTTAAAGGCGTCCTTACTGTGGAGATGACCGTAGATGCAGGTCTTTACCCCATATTCCTCCAATGTATTTGTGAATCCTGATGCCTCAAATTTGTCATTGCTGGGAGGATAATGAAGCGCTGCGATTATTTCCCTTGCCCCCTGCGAAACGGCGTCGTCCAGCGACATCCTTAGTCTTAGGATTTCACGGTCGTAAATCTTTCGATCATGCTCATCAAAGCCTTCCGTTCCGGGACAGATCCATCCTCTGGTTCCACAAATGGCCGTACCCTCATCCAGCAAATATGCTTTATTCTGAAGGAATGTCATCCTGTCGCTAATCTTATTCAGTTTACTCACGGAGTTCCACCAAAGATCGTGATTTCCCTTCGTAATTATTTTGATCCCCGGCAGGGCATCCAAAAACAGGAGGTCTGCCATGGCTTCATCCAGCCTCAGCCCCCAGGAAATATCCCCACATATAATAACAATATCTTCTTCTCCCACGGTTTCCAACCAATTCTCGCGAAGTCTCTCCGCATGGTTGGCCCATCTGGGGCCAAAGACATCCATGGGTTTCTCTATTCTTTCATCCAGGGACAAATGCACGTCCCCAATCGCATATATGCTCATTAGTTATTTACTCTTCAATATCATCCTTACCATTATTATTTGCTTCGGCAAATTTGGCTTTCATGGTGGGATTTCCTCTGGTGAGTTTTTTTATACTTAAACCCTGAGCCCTATCGTTTGCCAAACGCAAATTGTTTCCTGAAGCAAGGAGTGCCTTCTTTACTTTCTCCAAATGCTCGATAGTCTTATCGATCTCGCTTATAGCCTCATCGAATTTCTTGCTGGCAGCCATGTAATTCTTTCCGAAGCCCTCTTGGAATTTTTTCATCTTTTCTTCGAAATTGGTTACATCTATGTCCTGCTGTCTGGCCACCTCCAGAGCACGCCTGGCATTTACGCTGTTCATGGCTGCATTTCTAAGAAGGGTAATAATCGGAATGAAGAACTGGGGTCTCACCACATACATCTTTTCGTAACGATGTGACATATCCACTATTCCGGAATTGTATAGATCGCTATCTGCCTCAAGCAATGATACCAAAACCGCATATTCGCAGTTTTTCTTTTTACGATCTTTATCAAGTTTATCTAAAAAGTCTTCGTTCTTATGCTTTGTTGCAGTTGTGTCCATCTCATTTTTCATTTCAAACATGATGGAAACAACTTCTATACCGTCATCTGTGGACTCACGATAAATATAGTCCCCTTTAGTCCCTTCTTTTGCTTCATTGTCTTTTTCAAAATATGCGTTTCTGAATCCCGTGGCACGAAGTTTATTAAATTCTATTTCACAATGCTGCTCCAGGCTCTCTCCCAGCATCTTAGTTGATTGACGAGTTTTGAAATCCTTATAATATTCCACCTGCTCGTCCTTTATCCTTAGCTGAGCCTCGTATTGTTCTTCCTTGTTTTTTAGCTGGGCTTCATACTGTTCCGTTAAAGCCTTCAGCTCCAACTGGCTCTCCTTTTTCCCCAGTTCAATCTTTCCCCTAAGGGAATCGATTTTCTTTTCCTGCTCTGCTATTTCTTTTTCTTTTTCATTTACTGCATTTACAATAGCCAGTTGCTTATCGCTTTCACCGGCTTTTATTTTTCCTTCCAGTTCGGCGATTTTCTTTTCCCTTGAGGAAAGAAGCTTATGTAGTTCTTCCGCAGCATCGGAAAGAGCCTTTTCCTTTTCTCTCTCCGCCTCCGCCTTCACCAGCTTGAGCTCAGCTTTTTTCTCACGTTCAAGCTGGGCTCGGTTAACTTCAACTTCCTTTTGGAATATTTCATCTCTAACCTGCCTCAGTATATTTGCATATCCTGTTTCATCTACCTGAAACACCTTCCCGCAATGGGGGCATTTAATTTCATTCATATTCATGGAGTTATTATACCATAAGGCACCATTTCAGGCACCATTCCCAAATCTATCTATGACCACATCTACCTATGACCAAATCCATCTATGCCTAAATCTATCTACGCTCTACTCTTGGGTACTATCTTCACTGGTTCTATCTTCTTCAATTATGTTGCTCAACAATTCCAATGCGTAGCAGTATCCTTCCAGGCCTTGTCCCATGATGCATGCCTCGCATGCTTCACGAACATATGAAATCTGACGGTATTCCTCTCTGGCATTTAAATCCGAAATATGAACTTCAATTGCCGGTATATCAACCGCCTGAAGGGCATCAAGTATGGCTATGCTGGTATGAGTGTATGCTGCTGGATTAATAATGATACCATCATATTCTCCTCTGGCTTTCTGAATCGTATCCACCAATTCCCCCTCATGATTTGATTGGAAGAAACTGAGGAAAATCTTGCTCTTTATATCTTTTTTTCCTTCATTGAATTTTCGCTCGGAGATTTCTCTTCCCTTTTCCCTGATCATTTCAACCAAATCATCATAGGTTTCATATCCATAAAACTCCGGTTCCCTAACACCCAACATATTTATATTAGGTCCATTGATAACAAGTATTTTCACAGTCTCACCTCATTATTATTCTTTATTATTCTTTCTCTATTATTCTTCCTTGATGTTCTTTGCTGACTGATAATATCTTTTCATAAACCGATCTATTGAATATGGCCAAGTCCTTACTGGAATTCTTCTCAATTCCATCAAGAAGCTCTGCCTCCCTCTCAGGGTTTTCTATTGGCAGTCCTTCCTCGACTTTTATCTCAGCGATTTTTTCAGCAATCCTAAGACGCGCTTCCAGTAGTTTTATCATATTGGCATCTATTTCATCTATTTGATTTCTCAATTCTTTTAATGTCATTTTTCAAACCTTTCCGGATAACATTACCCCTTCGTCTATAGCATGTAATCCAAAATAGCTATTGCTGCGACAGCCTCGACACAAGGGAGCACACGGGGAACTATACAAGGATCATGACGTCCTTTCACCTTTAGCTTCACTTCTTCCCCGGTATTGTAATTAACGGAGTTTTGTTCCTTAGCGATGGAAGGCGTTGGTTTAACTGCAATTCGGAAAACGATATCTTGTCCGTTTGTTATGCCACCTAAGATGCCGCCAGCATTATTTGACTTGGTTGTAATCCATGAATCCAATTCTGCATCTAAGGAAGAGGCTTCTTTATCTCGGATGTATTCGTCGTTGTTTTCGCTTCCCTTCATGCGGGCAGCATCAAATCCCGCACCAAACTCAATTCCCTTGATGGCAGGGATTCCAAAAATCCCTTGAGATATACGGTTTTCAATTCCATCAAACATGGGATGCCCCAAGCCTGCAGGAACTCCTGATATAACACATTCCACAATACCACCAACAGAGTCCCCTTCTTTTTTTACAGCAGCAATAATATCGTCCATCTTCTTTTGTCGTGTCTCTTCTGATCCTTTTAGCTTAGTGCCACCGATTTCAACTATTCTGGTCTTTATTTCTATTCCTTCTTCTCTAAGCATTTGGATTGCAATTCCGCCGGCTATACAGAGAGGCGCTGTGAGCCTGCCGGAAAAATGACCTCCCCCTCTATAATCCTCGGAGCCAAAGTATTTAACTCGGGCGGTTAAGTCCGCATGTCCCGGCCGAGGGACTTCTTCAATTTCCTTATAGTCCTGGGACCGTACATCCTGATTTTTTATTACTGCCGATAATGGTGCACCGCAGGTTATGTCATCCACCAATCCGCTTAAAAACTCAGGTTTATCCCTTTCTACTCTTTTGGTGGAATTCTTTGATTTCCCCGGCGCACGGCGATTCATAAATTCCTGGAGTTCCTCCATATCGATTTCGAATCCTGCCGGAAAACCATCCACAACTACTCCGATGGAATCGGAATGGGACTGACCAAAAATGCTTATCTTTAGATTTGTACCAAATGTTGATGACATAACTCGCTCCTATATTTTATTAAAACAATTGTTATGCTACTTGCTGCTATACTCTCTATCTTTATCTATCTTTGAATCCAGCTTAAGTGCACCTAATTCTTCAAAGAAACGGGGATAGGATTTCTTCACCGCAACACTTCCTGTTAAAACAATATTTTCACTGCACACCAGGGAGGCTACTGCGGCCATCATAGCAATTCGATGGTCTCCGAAACTATCCACAGCGCCGCCTCTAAGCCTTTGATTATCTCCCTTAATCACCAAAGAGTCTTCCAATTCTTCTATATCTGCACCAAGAGTTTTTAGGGTTGTCGCAATGGAGTTTAGTCTGTCGCTTTCTTTGATGCGAAGTCGTCCCGCATTTATTATCCTGGTTTCACCAAAGGCCTGAGTTGCAATCAATGCAATTACAGGAACCAAATCCGGTATATCACGTGCATCAATGGTGATACCTTTAAGTTTCTCTTTGGTCGGATGCGCTGTCACATCTTTTAAACCTGTTCCTACCTCTGATTCCTTTATCTTTTGTTCGTTGATCTTTTGTTCCTTTATCTCTTGTTCGTTGATTGTGATAATTCCTCCGAAGGAATTGATTATATCCAGTATTTTTTTATCGCCTTGGGCTGAATCTAAATTGAGTCCCGAGACGGTTATTGCCCTTTCACCCATCAGTCCGGCAGCTAACCAGAATGCGGCGTTTGACCAATCCCCCTCAACAACATATTCACCATTATGTATATAGCGTTGATTTCCGAGAACGCAATATGAAATGCCACCTTTTTGGTTGATTTCCCTTTCATTATCGGTATCGATAGTACAGGGAACACTATTAATCTTGATGCCGAATTGGGACAAGGTTCGAATGGTCATTTCCACATATCCCACAGATTCCAACTCACCACTTATGATTATTCTGCTATCTCCATCCAAGAGCGGAAGAGCAAAGAGGAGTCCGCTAATGTATTGAGAAGACACGTTTCCAGGTAAATAATAATCACCACTTTTAAGGCTTCCTTCAACCTCTATACTCGGTACTTTTATCCTTTCATCCTTTGGCGAAAAGGACTCCTTTATTCTAATGCTCATACCGTGGTGCTCAAGTTCTTCCTTTAAAGGCGAAATCGGTCTTTCCGACAATCTCCCCTCAGGAAAAAAGATTGCAGGTTTATCTATTGCGTTAATGGCCCTTAGCGCCCCTATCACCGGAAGAATAAATCTAAGAGTGGAGCCGCTTTCCCTACATGGGAGAGGAATAAACCATGCATCCGTTGGACTTAACAAGGATTTCATGCAGTCCCAGGTTGCATCTATGTCAACAGATGTCTCTTCTATTTTTATTCCAAAATACTTTTCCAATCTAAAGAATGAGTCTTTATCTTCGGAACAAACCTTTGATAAGGCAGCACAAATAATGGCCCTGTGGGCATCTGACTTGGATGGAATTATATTAACCCTGTCGTTGTTGGTATTATTCGTGCAACTCATCAATTGGTATCCTCGTTATTCTGCAGTCACCGATTCCATATGGAATGATGAGATCGATGGAATCACCCTTTCGTTTTTTATCTACACGGATAACTTCTATCATTTCTTCCATACTGTATGGAATCTCCATGTCATAGCCCCATGTATCCAGTATGCCAATGATCGCATCCCGGGTATCGCCGTCACACCAACCCCTCTCATGAGAGATTTCCGTGATAAGTGCCATACCCATGGCAACCGCAAAGCCATGCTTTATTTCATAGTCAGATAGTTTTTCTATTGCATGGCCAAAGGTGTGCCCAAAATTCAGAAGCTGTCTTTCACCTTTATCCAAAGGATCCCTGGATACGATATCCAATTTTAGCTCCGCGGATTTTTTTATCATTTCATCAAGGGGGATGTCCATATCATCCTCTTTTGGAATAAGCATTTCAAAGAAATCCCCGCCGGTCAAAATGCCGCACTTTATAATCTCTGCCATTCCATTTAGTAGTTCTTCTTCAGGAAGTGTAGCAAGCAGACTTTGATCCTGATAAATCAGACTGGGCATATGAAAGGCTCCAGCAAGATTCTTCCCTGCCTCCAGATCTATTCCCGTCTTCCCGCCGATGGAGGAATCCACCATGGCCAGGAGGCTTGTGGGCACCTGATATATATTGATGCCTCTTAAATATGTGGCTGCGCAAAACCCCGCCAGGTCCCCAACAACACCACCACCGAGGGCAACAATTCCATCGGTTCTTGTGAGTTCATCCCTGGCCATACTATTTAAAATGCTAAGATAGACCTCACCGTTTTTACTTTCTTCTCCCGGAGAAATCACATAATAAGAAAGCTTATAACCGAAGGTTCTAAGGCTCTCGGCGCAGCTTTCCAAATAATATTCGGCGACATTTTGATCGGTGATTATTCCAATCGAACCGGAGGGCTGAATCGCCTTTATCCTTTCTCCCAAATTACTTAATTCGCCGTAAACTAAATTCATAGCTTTGTTATTTCCTCTTTTCGATTTTTCCCTTCACGGAGTAGTTCCGTTAATTCTTCTTCATTTTCTGTTTCAATGGCAGTTTTATAGCGTTCAAGTTCTCCTATAAAACCCTTTAATTCCATCAGAAGATTGTCCCTGTTTTCCATGAAGAGTTCCGTCCACATACCCTCATCCAAATAGGCAACCCTGGTCATGTCCCTAAAGGCTCCTCCAGATAGATTGGCTCCCACACTCACTTCTGCCATATCGCTTTTTATGTAGGCATTTGAAATAAGGTGAGCCATCTGGGATGTGAATGCAATGACCTTATCGTGATCCTCCGGAGTCATTACAGCAAAGTCCATAAATCCTGCATCCTTTAGTAGGGTCTGCACCTTAACCATCAGACGTATATCGTTTTTATCTCCCGTTTCGCTATCCGGGACAATGGCAAACATGGCTCCATCAAAGAGTTCCGGGCTGCTGTTTTTATATCCGCCAAACTGTTTCCCCGCCATGGGATGACCACCGATGAATTTGTAACCACCTATCTTAGCTAAGGCGAAGCCCTCCTGACAGATATCCCGTTTTGTGCCGCAACAGTCCATAACTATTGTTTCAGGTTTGATGAATAATTGTCTATTATTATCATCATTATCATCATCTTTATGGGTTATGCTTTGATTCTCTGTATGGTCTTTCAGCCAGTTAATTGCTGCTCGTGGCGGAATTGCAATAAAGATATAATCGCATAGGGAAACATCCTCTAAAGTAGCATCGATACTGCCGGCCATTTTAGCAAAATCCCTTATAGATTTTTTGGCATCGTAGCCATAAACAATATGGCCGCTTCTTTTGAAGGCAGCAGCAAGAGATCCACCTATAAGTCCTAACCCAACGATTCCGATTATCAATTCCTTACCTTTTCTTTCTGTTGACTTTTTCTTTCGGTTTACCTTTTCTTTTGGTTAACCTTTTTCTGTTTTTTACTATATTTATGACTGCCTTTTTATGACTTCCTTTATCTTCGCCACCTGTAGCATTAGTTCGTCAAACTGATCCGGCGTTAGGGACTGCGCACCATCACACAAGGCCCTTGGTGGATCATTATGCACTTCTATCATTACTCCATCTGCACCACATGCCACTGCTGCAAGAGTCATAGGCTTTACATATCCAGCCTTACCTGTGGAATGACTCGGATCGATTATTACAGGTAAATGAGTCATTTCATGCAAGGCCGGAACCGCAGAAATATCCAGTGTATTTCTGGTATGCTGTT
Organism: uncultured Eubacteriales bacterium; assembly: GCA_902766915.1. Taxonomy (GTDB): domain Bacteria; phylum Bacillota; class Clostridia; order Peptostreptococcales; family Anaerovoracaceae; genus Eubacterium_B. Next base: position 4,878 of record CACXFN010000073.1, on the reverse strand, counting down.
CAAAGGTTCTAATTCCTCTCTCACATAGAATAATATCCTCATTGCCACCCGCCATAATGTATTCTGCGCTCATGAGGAGTTCTTCCAAGGAATTTGCAAGTCCCCTTTTTAGAAGAATCGGTTTCCTTATATGTCCCAATGCCTTCAATAATTCAAAGTTTTGCATATTGCGAGCACCCACCTGAATGACGTCCACATCCTCAAACAATTCGATATGGTTCTCATTCATGATTTCACTAACCAGAGGAAGCCCCGTTTCCTTCTTTGCTATGGAGAGTAGTTCCAGCCCCTCTGCCTTCATGCCCTGAAATGCATAAGGCGAGGTCCGAGGCTTAAAGGCTCCTCCTCTAAGCATGGTTGCTCCGGCAGCCTTAACTCTGCGAGCAACCTCAACTATTTGTTCCTCAGACTCCACCGAACAAGGTCCTGCGATTACAGCAAAGTTTCCTCCTCCGCAAAGTGCAAATCCCTCTTTAACATTTCCCGGCGCCACCTCTTCATCGCAACCGGTGGGAACCTTGATGACAGTGTCTTCCGGATGGAACCTTCTATTAGATTTTTTATAAGGCTCAGATATTCTCTTTACATCGGCAACTATATCCAGGAGTTTAAGCATGTCCATGTCTATTTCACTGGTATCTCCAACAAGCCCCAGGACGGTTTGGAATTCCCCTACGGAAACATGAACCTTAACACCTTGCTCTTCAAACCACTTAATGAGCTCTTCCCTTTGCTCTACTGTGGCATTATGTTTTAATACAGTAATCATATTTATTCTCCCTTTCTCAAAGATGATTATCCCCTATTCTATCACATTTTGGCAAAGTCCCAAACTTTCTGAACTGCCGGAGACATGGCGTGGAGGCTGTATCTCAGCAGGTAAATATCGCGGGCCATGGACTTATCAGCAAATGGAAGTAGCTTCAAACTTATGTCTTCCATCATAGGAAGTCTGGGCATGATTGCTATCCCTGCCCCGGTCCTTACAGAGGCAGCCATTGAGCTATATTCATCCGCTTCGAAAACTATGTTCGGTGTGAAATTTGAAGCCTTGAATTTCCCGGCCAGATGGCGATAAATCTGGGCATCATGTGTAATAGATATCAGTTTTTCATCCGTAATATCACTTAGTGAAACGGAATCTCTATTCGCCAAATGATGAGAATTTGGAACTGCCAGATATAATTCCTGCTTGGCAATGGATACCTTTTCTATGGAGTCAATCTCAGGGTCACCTGCAATCATAAGGTCGATAGTTCCATTTAAAAGCTGTTCTATAAGCCCACCGGTCATACCTTGATGGAATCGGAAGTGAGTATCCCTGCTCCCCATGTATTCATAGTATTTTTCAACAAAGGAAGGTAGTATGGAAAAACTGGAGCTATAGATGAATCCCAGGCTTATTATTTCTGTGGCAAATGTGTTTAGCTCTTTCAGCCTCTCCTGCCCTCTGGCAAGTTCCGCCAGGGCGCGCTTTGCATAAGGCAAAAACTCTTCACCATATTTTGTGAGGGTTACCCTTTTCCCCTTCTTATCAAACAAGGGAATCTCCAATTCCTCCTCCAGTTTGGATAAGGAATAGGACAAACTCGGCTGTGAAATATATAGAAGGTCCGCCGCATGTGTATAGTGGAGAACCTCCGCCATGACGCAAAAATACCTTAATTGTTGTAATGTCATACAGTTTCTCCTTTAAGGCTATTAATCACTTTGGAATCCCAAAGCATTAGCAAATATCCCAAAGAAAGCATATCCGCCGAACCACCCGGTGACAGATTTCTTCTTATTAACTCCTCATCAAAGTCCTTTATCTCTAACGTTAATCCTTTATATTCATCCTCCATGGATTTACTGCCCAAATCCTCAACCGAGTTAATTAGGCGAGAGATTCGTCCTGCTTCTTTCTTAACATATTCAAGACCATCCATTCCTCCCCTATGGAGCAGGTTGGTATCCTCCATGATGCTCATTAAATCCACAAGAGAAAAGGTCCCGACAGACTTTAGCTTAATATCCCACTTCATATCATGGCTGGAATAGGAATTGAAAAACGTTTTAATATAATGGGACAATCTCTCAAAACAATACCTTGCCATGGGGAATCCGGAAGCAGCTTCACCAACTGCACCCTTTGCACCATAGACGGAATAGACTTTACTTCCGTTGGTTCCCGGGTTTTCCAGGGCCTTAGCAAGTCTTTCTTCCGCGTCTTCTCCTGCGAGGGTTGATGCAATCGAAACCGGATCCTCTCCGGTTAACAGCCCTCGTCCCATTCCAAAAATAAGAAGTCCCATGGAATAAATGATACCCTTATGGGTATTAACTCCTCCGGTTTCTTGAAACATTTTTTCCTCTGCAATAATTCCACAGCGTCTTAAGTCATTCATATAACCTTTTAAAGCATGCTGCCCCTTATGGGCTGCGCTGGCAAGTCCCAGCATCGCCGCTTCTTTTAAATATGGAGTAATAGCCTCTATGCTCTTTTCGAAAAGAGCAAGATCCATATCTTTATGTGCGCCGTTATTTTCTTCATCCACAAGCCCCGGTTTTGGCGTTGTATGTATTTCCATCAAAAGTGCATCTTTTCCCATTTCACCTATGGTATCCCCGCAGAACTCCATCAGTAATTCATTCACTTTTTTCTGAACTTCACCCAAACCGTGAGCTCTGCTTCTGGCACATGCATGGGCGGGCTCATTACATAGCAGACAGCACCTGGGAACCTTGCGACTAAATTTCTCTCCGTTGGAATCCAACACATCAAAATCAAAAAGCCTTGCGGCAGGAAATGATTCTTCCACGTCCTCAAGCAGACCTTTAATTGTAGCTGCCAAGCCCTCCCCTTGCAGGCAATTTTCATTTGCTTCATTTGGATTTACGTCACCTACATTCGGATTCAACTTATCTACATTTGGATTTAACTCATCTGCATTCTGATTCAACGCATCTACATCATCATATGAATCCCTGTTTTTTTGGATTAGGAACAATGCCTCCGAGCCTGTCTTTTCATCAAAAAAAAGCCTTTCCCTTATGGTGTAATTTGCGCTTCTTTTATCCTGATTATTTCCATCCTCATCGATGATTCTATAAAGCTCTTCTATGCCTCTATCAAAGAGCATTTTTGTCAGGGGTGTTCTCTTGATATCTCCGGGAATATTTAATGTAAAAGAAACCAGGCAAACGTCATCCTTTAAGCCTTCTGACGTCCCCTGACTCTCAATGGATTTCAGCATTTCTCTCTGAGCTTCCGCCCTTCTGTCCCGGGCAGCAAGCATTTCTTCCAGACTTACATTCTCAATTCTCATAATTAACCTTTAGCCTTATTAACTATTTGCAGTATTTAGTCTTTATCATTTCAAATGTTGTTTCCGGAACCAGGGCCTTAACTTCTTCCACTTTTCCCTCTTCTATCAATGCGCGCACTTTGCTGGCAGAGATTCCTTCAAACCTCGGTATCTCAATAAGTTCAATTCCCTTTTCCGGAAGAAGTTTCTTCATTTTTTCGTTATATGCCTTTGTTATAGGGGAAAAGGGCTCCTGGCCTACGAAGCGCTTGGTTATATTTAATGTGGGTGCAATTCTTTTAGCGAAAAGCTCAATATCTAAATCCGTTCGTACTTCCTCAGCCTTTTCCTCGTCTCGAACAAAGTATGCAGGGAACGTCGCGCGCGAAACCAAATAGGCTTCACTCTTTCTGACTACGCAATTCTTTATGTGTGAGGTTCCTTTTACAATCATTTCATATCGCTCTTCAGGCGTAAAGGATATCGTTTTATTTCCATTGGCCTCTCCGAAACTTTCCTTCATTACCGCCTTATCCGATACCACGAATAAATAAAGGAGGTCGCACTTTGATGCTGCATATTCAACCAGGTTGAGATGCCCCAGAGTAAAGGGATTGCCGTTCATTACAATGGCGCCTACATCATAAGTATCATTATTAACTTCGCCATTATAAACTTCGTCATTATTAACTTCGCCTTCAGAAGAATCATTCTCCGAACAGGGTTTTTCTTTTCGAGTTTTATTCATCTCACTAAGAGCATCTTCACCAACTTTTTTAGTTTCATCTAAAAACTCTTCGAAGCCGTTTCTTCTATTCTCCATTAGGACGGCATCGCGAGTTTCAATCACCTGATAGAATCCCAGGGAAGAAAACATGGCCTTGTTCTGAGGCTTGGTGCAGAGAAAGAGTCGAGATATCCCCTCCCTCATGGCATCATTTAGGAGCTCTGACATAATGGATGCGCAGGCTCCCCCGGATTCAATATCCGGCGATACACCAAACTGTTTAAGCACATGTCCGGATCTGGCTCCACATGCCACTATATTCAACTCTTCGTCCCTCATTAAAGCAACAATTTCTGCATCCTCTTCGTCCAAGAGATTTACCGAAGATAAGAAGTTCTTATACTTATTACTGATTTCAGCCTTTAACGGCGTTTTAAACAGATTAATGTACATGATTATTATTAATAGTCTCCCTTAGTATTTGTTTTATACACTTTATTATACTTACCTTTTTTATACTCACTTTTTCATGGGCAATTCAGTATAGAAAAAATCATTGATTATTTCTATTTTATCAATTTCACTTTTCAGTAACGATAAATATGGTGAAACCATTGGAAATCCATGCTATAACAAGTATAATCCATACTTTGATAAAAAAGCAATACCAAATGACCAAATCATAGAATTTCTCTATGATATATTTAAAAAAACATATTGGATTTTTACTTACTATTAACCATATAATTAACTCGGTGAGGCCTTCTCACCTATAAGAACGTTTTTATTTATTAGATCAATAATGAGTAAATAAAACTTTAGGAGGAAAAGATGATTACTTACAATCCACAGGGCACTCAGTGG
>CACXFN010000072.1 GCA_902766915.1 uncultured Eubacteriales bacterium | reverse complement strand
CGTTCCCATGGGCATCATCCCTTGCCTCCAAATCCGCTCCCGTTTTAGCAAAGCTCCTAACATGGGCATTTCCTGACTCAATGGCGGCCTTTTTCTCCAAATAATAATCGTATTTTCCGAGAAACTCAACTAAACCATCCGGAGTAAGTTCAAATATTCTGTCCGGAATCTTGTTCAGAAAATATCTATCGTGGGTTACTGTGATAACTGTCCCGGGGTATTCCATTAAGGCATCTTCAAAGGCTTCCTTTGATGATATATCCAAGTGGTTTGTAGGTTCATCCAGTATCAAGACATTGGCTCCACTCATCATCAGTTTCAGAAGAGACAACCTGGCTTTTTCTCCACCAGAGAGTCCTGCCACCTGATTGAATACCATATCTCCCCTAAAAAGAAATCTTCCCAGTATGTTTCTTACCTCACCATCAGTAAGAAGTCTATGGTCATTATGAATCTCCTCCATCACTGTCAAATCATTATTGAGAAGCATTTGACCCTGATCGTAATAGCCCAGTTCAACATTGTGCCCGGGCTTCACGTATCCTGTATTCGGGGACAACTGTCCCAACATAATTTTTAGCAATGTTGTTTTCCCGGTTCCATTGTCACCTATTATGCAAATCCGTTCTCCTCGCTTGATATCGAAGTTTATATTCTGAAATAGCCTTTTGCTTCCACTCAAGGGATAACCATAGGAAATGTTCTCACCGAAAAGAGTATCATAGCCACTTTGGAATTTTTGATGGAAATTTATTTTAATTGAAGAGGCCTCACCCTTTGGTTTTTCCAGGCGCTCAATGTGGGCCAGTCTCTTCTCTCGTGATGCTGCTCGTTTAGCAAGTTTTTCCGTTCCCCTCTCCTTATAGCTTCTTATTAAGTCTTCCTGGCGGCGAATCTCAGTCTTTTGCTTATTATATGCCCTAAGTGCAGCTTCATTAGCTGCTTTTTTCTTCTCCATGTATTCCGTGTAATTTCCTTTATACATGGTTAAACCGTGGCTTTCCACTTCGAATATATGAGTGGCAATGCTGTCCAGAAAATATCTATCGTGAGATATCAGGATGATGGTACCGCGATAGTTTCTCAGATATTGTTCCAGCCACTTAAGAGTCCCGATGTCCAGATGGTTTGTAGGTTCATCCAACATCAATATATCCGGCTTTCTTAGGAGCAAACATGCAAGTGCAAGCCTGGTTCTCTCTCCTCCGGAAAGACTTCCTGTAAGCATATTGCGACTTTCCTCACCGAAGCCCATGGATGTCATAACTCCTATTATTTCACTCTTATATGTATAGCCTCCCCGACGCTCAAACTCGGATTGAAGTGCATTTAGCCTATTCCAGAGTTGTTCCTGGTTCGCTGCACCGGAGGAAGTTGAAGCAGTGTCTCTCCATGAAGCGGCTTCATTCGATGAAGCTGACTCGGTAGGTGAAAAGGACTCACTCGATGAAGCGGACTCACTTGCCAGTCTTGCAATCTCATCGTTTAGAGATGCAATTTCACGTTCCATCTCATCGAGGCCGGAGAAAATGCCTGATACCTCCTCTATAACTGTCTTCTTTGGATCGAAATAATCCCTCTGCTTTAAGTATCCCACTGAAACGTCCTTAGACACAAAAAAACTACCGGTGCTTGTTTCCAATTCGCCGGTAAGCATATTCATTAATGTAGTCTTCCCCGCTCCATTCACTCCAACTATGCCAACTCTATCGCCGGCATTTACATGAAAAGAAATATTCTCTAGTATAACATCCGTCCCATAGGTTTTCCCCAGGTTGGAAGCTGAAAGCACAATCATAATGTCTCCAAATTATTAAAAACTCAAATCAGCATACGCATCTAAACTCAAGTCATCCGGACCATATTCTTTGTATTTATAATAGGCTGCAGATCCAATCATGGCTGCATTATCCGTGCATAGGCCCATCTCCGGAAGATAGAGTTTGATTTTTTCTCTATCACAGGCTTCCACAAGGGCTTCTCTTAGTCTGCTATTTGCAGCCACGCCACCGGCAACAACCAGTCGGCGATTAAAAGAATTATCATCCTTAGATGAATACCTGTTAACTGCTTCTACGGATTTTGTCACAAGAACCTCAACCACCGCTTCCTGGAAACCTGCGGCTACATCGGCAGTCTTAATCTCACGTCCTGCCTGACGCTCCGAATTCACATAGTTTAGAACTGCGGTTTTGATGCCACTGAAACTAAAGTCAAAACTTTCCTTCTCCAGGTAGACCCGCTTAAAATGGATTGCCTCTGGATTTCCTTCCTTTGCCAACTTATCTATCTTTGGTCCTCCGGGATAACCCAGGCCGATTACGCGAGCCACCTTATCATAAGCCTCTCCAACAGCGTCGTCTCTGGTAGAACCTAAAACCTTAATCTTAGTATAACCCTCGACTTCCACTATATTCGTATGGCCTCCCGAAACAACCAAACATAGAAATGGTGGCTCCAAATCCGGATAGGTAATGAAGTTGCTACTCACGTGGCCATACATGTGATTGACCCCAATCAAAGGAATATTTCCGGCCAGGGAATACCCCTTTGCTGCAGCGACGCCTATAACCAGGGCACCTATCAGTCCGGGCCCATGTGTTACACCAATTAGATCTATGTCCTTCCAGGTAACTCCTGCCTCATCAAGGGCACACTGAACCACCGGGTTCATATTTTCTAAATGCTTTCTGGATGCAATTTCCGGAACTACGCCACCATAGGCTTCATGAATTGCAATCTGGGAACTGATTACATTGGAAAGAACCTGCCTTCCGCCATCAAGCACAGCAGCAGCAGTCTCATCACAACTTGATTCAATTGCCAAGGTTAAAAATCTGTCGTTCATATCCTTATATCATTTCTGATTCTCTTAATATCAATTCTGGCTCTCTTTATATCAATTCTGATTCGCCTTCTCTATTTTCAACACGGTCAATTTCATTAGAGAGTTCCTTGGTCATTAATACAGCACCGGCTCCATCCTCATAATAATATGGTCTAAGCCCAACCTGTTTAAATCCAAATCTTTCATATAACTTAAGTGCCGCCACATTCCCCACTCTTACTTCCAAAGTCCAGAACGTAACTCCCTGGTCCTCGGTCTCATTAATCACCAGTTCCAGGAGTTCACTGGCAATTTCCTGCTTTCTGTAATCCGGATGCACTGCAACATTGTTAATCTGGCATTCTCCGGCAACGGTTAGGAATCCGATATATCCGATAATTCCTCCGTCTTTAGCAGCAATCATATCAGTAGAAGAATCGGGATTTGATACATCTGATTTATCCCCGTTATAGCTTTCGGTATTCTTTGATTCATCCTGACTATCTTCATCAATTTCGGCAACATAATATGTGACCAGCGGATTATCAAACTCCGTCCTAAACATCTCCTCAGTCCATGGGTCCGGGAAGCACAGTTTTTCCAGCTTTACGAGCTTAGGAATATCACCAATATTACATTCTCTAATATAATAACTCATATATAATACCATATATACTTTTGGAAGTATTTCTTATTTATGGCGCATGCGGGCCATTTTTGCTTCACGGAGTTTTTGGAGCGTACCATCCTTTAGTTTCTGTTCAGCCTCTGCAAGACGCATATAGTCGGGAAGGAGTTCCTCCGCCCTTACTGTCTCGCCTGCCATATATTTCTTTGCAGCGATTATGGCTACCAGATCAGCAGTCTGATACCGTCCGTAGGCAGAGGCTAGGCATCTTCCTCCTTCTGTGAGTTCAGTTCCGTAGGCGTCAACTCCGTCTCCATAGAAAATTGTCTTCGGATATTTATCTGTAACTTCCAATATATCCGTTAGCATATATGGTCCAGGTTCCATAATGGTTTCGCCATCCGGTCCATAGATTGCTCCATATACCTGGCCACGACGGGCATTCAGAATTGCAGCAACAATTGGTTTTTCATTTTCTACATCCACTTCAAATCCACCATCAACGGTCGAAAGTTGATTTTCCCGTCCTTGATTCTTTTCAAAGGTGTACTCTCTAAACACTTCCAAGGTTGGCACTGCAATTGCAGGAATTCCAAGCGCATGCGCTATTGCACGTGCTTCCGAAACTCCAATTCTAATTCCTGTAAAGGACCCGGGGCCAATAGATGCAGCAACTGCAGCAATTTGATTCTTGTCAGCAGAAAGCCCTTTCTCCTTCAGCAGTTCCTTTGCCAGACTCATCACATTTTTCAGATGACTCATGGGCTCGTCAGTGGCTTTCATACAAATAGCATCCTCGCCCATCAGAACTCCGTCAGGCGTAACCTTTTCTAAATCTATTATAGCTACGGACCCGATTGGTCCGGTTGTTTCAAACGCTAAGATATACATTTATTATCCTTTGCTATTCTTCGTCTTCTATTCGATAAATTCGCGCACCGGGTTCTTCACCGTACTCCATAAATATGCATTTAGTATGCTCCGGTAAAATGTCCGCTATTAGCTCTGCCCATTCCACCACACAGACTCCATCCTTATAGAAGTATTCCTCTATCCCGCTCTCAAATACCTCATCCGCATTGATTATCGAATCACAATCCGATGCTCCTCCAAATCTATAGGCATCAAAATGATAGAGTGGCAGTCTTCCACTGTTGTATTCATTCACAATAGTAAAAGTAGGGCTTGTTACCCTTTCGGTTATTCCAAGCCCCCTTGCTATATACTTAGTTAAAGTTGTTTTTCCCGTGCCCAAATCTCCGACCAGGGCCAGGACATCGCCGGGATGAAGGGACTCCGCAAGTTCCAAACCGAAACGTTCTGTGTCCTTTTCATCCCGGATAATTATTTCCTTCATACCGTTTCCTTTTTCCGCCACTCCTTGAAGGCTCTCAGAGTATGGGCCGATTATGCCTCCGAGTCGCTACATATTGAAATCCGTCTGAGTCAGTTTGAAAATCGCATCTGCATATATCTTGGTCATAGTCTCCAATCTATCCAAAGCCAGGCGTTCGTCCTTTTGATGCATCAAGTCTGGATCGCCCGGGAACAGCGCACCAAAGGCCACGCAGTTCTTCATGGAACGAGCATATGTACCACCACCAATAGTTATGGGCCCATTCTCCATGTCTCCGGTATTCTCTCTATAGATATCCATAAAGGTCTTGATCATCGGTGATTCCGGGTCGAAGTAGATGGGTTCCTGACTCCTTGATTTAATGATTCCCAAATCATATCTTTCCGCTGTTTCAATTACTCCCTTATAGAAATCATCATCGGTATATGTAACCGGGTATCTGACATTGACGGTAAATGTAATTGATTTCTTATCAAAGTCCAAAAGTCCCACATTGAATGTCAGTTTACCACTCTTATCGTCGCTAAGCTCACATCCGATTCTCTCACCATAAACATCGTAACCAATATGCTTATTGTAGAAATCTATGGTGTCATTTACTTCTTCATTTGCGAAATTCAGCTCGCCCAGGAACTCCATTAGAATTGACACAGCGTTCAGTCCCAATTCAGGATGTGCACCATGAGCCGATTTACCTATAATGGATACCTCGTAGCTTTTTCCAACCAGCTTGCCCGTGATTTCCGGCTCAATTCCATTTATAGATAGATGTCTTGCTTTAAAGTCTTCCAACTTTTCTTTGATCTTATCGTAAGCACCCTTTTCTGTGGAATTAAGGAGAGCTCTTGCCTTTTCAGGTACCATATTCTTGGCCGATCCACCTTCTAAAGCTCTTAGGGTTAGTCCCTTTGCTGCCGGTGGATTAAGTTTCCTGACTATATCAAAGTTTGCAATTCCCTTTTCGCCATTGATTACGGGGAAATCTCCATCCGGGGTGAACCCATAATCCGGTGCGCCTTCAGATGCAAGGTATTTATCCATACCAATCCAGTTGGTTTCCTCATCACATCCCAGAATCACACGGACAGTGGAAGAGGGTTCGTATCCCGCCTCCTTAAGCGCCTTCATCGCAAATAATGAGGCTACAACCGGACCCTTATCATCAGTTGTTCCACGGCCATAGATATATCCATCTGATACTTCTCCGCTATATGCATCAAAGCTCCATCCACCACCTGCAGGCACTACGTCCAGATGGCCCAGGATTCCCATGGTCTTTGGTTTTTCACCGTCTTCTGCCTGCTTAGCCACCCAATCCAGATGGCCACCATAATAATCCACATTTTTGGGGATAAAGCCCATCTTCTCACCTTCAGATAGGGTGAAATCCAAAGACTCTGCCACGCCTTTACCAAACGGGTATACCTCACCGTTTGGTCCTTTTTCCTCCGGTCTTTCCTCACTGTTAAACTGTATAAGCTTCTGCAGGAATTCAATTTCCTCCTGCATATTCTTCTCCACGATTGCTATATAGTCTTTCTTTTCCATAATTAATCCTTCCCGGGTAATCGCATTCTCTTAGGTGGAATTTACTCTACAGCCTCTACTCCCTTTAAATCCGGACAAGCCTGCTGTAAAATCTGCTGAACAACATGTGTCAATGTCATTCTGGCTCCCGGACATCCTGCACAGTGACCCTGGAGTCTAACCTGTACCACATCATCAACAATATCTACAAGTTCAATGTCTCCACCGTCTCTCTGGAGAATCGGTCTAATCTGCTCTAAAGCTTCGTTAACTGCTGTGTTCTCAATTGCCATTTTATTTTCCTTTCTCTACTATATAAATTATACATTTTGATAATAACACATCTATCCCATTGATAGTATTACAATTATGCCAAGAAACTCAAGTTATATTTTCCACGTAGAATTATACTATAAACACTTGATTTTTCAAAGAATACATTTAATTATTCGAAAAGGTGTCAAGACATCTGCCTTTTTGGTGTCTACGACCTTTTTGATAAGCTTAAGAAGTATATCGAGAAGTATATATTGAGAAGATTTTGATGTTTTCTCCTTGGGGGAAAGGAAGGAATAATTATGACCGCTGTAGAAAGAAGAAACGCTATTCTTAGCGCACTTATCACCGCAGGATCACCTTTAACCGCCTCTTCTCTGGCTTCTATGTTCGATGTCAGTAGACAGATTATCGTCGGTGATATCTCAATTTTAAGAGCCGGAGGACATTATATCGAGGCAACGTCCAGGGGCTACATAATGGGCGACGACAGAGCCACCTTCCCATTTGTTGGAACTATTGTATGCAAGCATGACTCTACTCAAGTGGCCGAAGAATTAAATGCCGTAGTAGATTGTGGTGCAACCTGCATAGATGTAACTATCGACCACGCGATTTACGGGGAGCTAACCGGTAAACTTGACATCAGCACCAAATTTGACGTCAGGCTTTTTGCAGAGCGCATGTCTGGAGAGGATAAACCCCTCAGTACCCTATCCGGCGGCCTGCACATGCATAAAATCGGATGCCAAAGTGCAGAGGATTTTGAAAACGTCTGTGAAGCATTGAGACAAAAGGGAATACTTTTAGAAGCATAATGATTTTGAGGCATAATGATTTTGAGTAATAGTTTATTCGCGATCTACGAGTAGGGAAACCTGCTCGTTTTTTTCCTCCATAAACCACTATAACCAATTATATAGAATTCTTATCGGCTTATAGACTTATCGGCTCGCCTTTAGTAGACATATAGGGAAAATTGTAAAAAGATGGATAACGTTCGGCATCGCATCAAAAAAAAACCCTTGCCCGTGGCGAGTCAACAAAATAGGCCAATGCCGAACGTGTGATGTGAAATGGCTCAACCATCTACCAAATCTTATTCGATATATAACTGGCATTTAACAGGAAAACGCGTCCTATAAATAACAAGACGGCTCTTATGAACCGTCCTGTTGTTTATTATATGTGTTTTACATACCCTTTATTTGTTTTTCTTACGCACACCCACTGTCACAGCTGCAGCTGCTGCCAATCCCAGGAGTATAATCCACATAGTCGGATTGCTTTCATCACCTGTTTTTGGTGCAGACTTGGTGGTAGTAGTAGATGTAGGACTTGTTGTAGTTGTTCTGGTCGGTGAATTCGGCAGTCTACCCGGTGTATTTGGTGCAAATGCATCATCGGAATAGTTATTCACAACTACCTTATTGTCGGAACCCGCATATACTGTGAGAGTTGAACCTGACTGTCCATCAATTGTATAGGTTGTGGTGTATCCAGTTGTAAGTTCGGTTACTTCTACCTTTGTTCCAGGTACAATGTATTCGAATGCATATGGGGCATCTGTTGGCTTAATGCTTAGCTTGGTTGTATAGATGGTTCCATATGGATCACTCATCTTAACCTGAATCTCATATGTAGCTGTCTTGGAAGCATATCCACTTACAGTCTTCTGTACTGTGAAGCGTCCATATGCACCAGGTGTTCCCGGAATTTCAGGTACCCAAGGTCTATTATAGTTTCTAATTGTATAACCGCTGGTAGCACTACCTGTGATGTATTCTACATAGAACGGAACCTGGTTTTCACTTACCGTATAAACGATGCGGTTTCCAGTTGCATCAGTCTGAGCCAATCCATCGAAGGATCCTCTCCAACCATTGGCTGAACTTAGCACCATGCTTGTTCCTGTCTCTACTCCATTAGCAAGGAGATTTACAGTGACGCTAGAAGGTCTGTGTCCTTCTTCGTTATTTTCATCGTCCCAAATCTTAGTTACAGGAATGTTTACATAAACCTTTGTATCGCTTGGTGTGTTTCCTCCTGGTTCATTACCGCCTGGAGTGTTTCCGCCTGGGTTATCTCCACCTGGGTTATCTCCACCTGGGTTATCTCCACCTGGGTTGTCTCCACCTGGGTTATCTCCACCTGGGTTATCTCCACCTGGGTTGTCTCCGCCTGGGTTGTCTCCACCTGGGTTGTCTCCACCTGGGTTATCTCCACCTGGGTTGTCTCCACCTGGGTTATCTCCGCCTGGGTTATCTCCACCTGGGTTATCTCCACCTGGGTTATCTCCGCCTGGAGTATTTCCTCCTGGGTTATCTCCACCTGGGTTGTCTCCGCCTGGGTTATCTCCACCTGGGTTATCTCCGCCTGGAGTATTTCCACCTGGGTTGTCTCCACCTGGGTTATCTCCACCTG
>CACXFN010000071.1 GCA_902766915.1 uncultured Eubacteriales bacterium | reverse complement strand
TGCATCTGCTGTTTCATCGTTGGTAGCGTCGGTACGTACCACTTCCACCAGTGGAATCAAATGACCGGGATTCCAGAAATGAGTTCCTACAAAACGTTCTCTATGCTTTAAGTCTCTGCTAATTTCTGTAGGACTCATTACTGAAGTATTGGTACAAAAGATACAATCAGCACTTAGTCTTTCTTCCAGTTTGGCGAAGGTCGCTCTCTTCAAGTCCATATCTTCAAATACTGCTTCAATCACCAAATCAGCATTTTTAACTTCTTCGCTATCCAGATTGTCAGTAAACCCAATTCTGGTCAATCTTTCATCTAACTCCCTTTCACTTAAAACCCCTGCATCAACAAGTTCTTTTGTATTGGTTCTAATGCCCTCAGCAACATCAACTGCTTTTACATCGTATACAGTTATGTTGTGGTCAGGTGCGGATGATGCAACAAAGGCAATGTTTTTTCCCATCAATCCCCCACCGACGATAAGCACATTCTTTATATCCTTCATTCGTTTATCCTTTCTCGCTATATTTTGATAAGCAAATATATTATTTGTATTAATTGTTCTTTAAAACTTGATAAGGATTGTTTCATGTTAAAATATATAAGCAAGAGCCGTGCCAAAAAATAAAAAACCCATTTTTCAATGGGTTTCGCAGATTCTTATATAATTATTATGTCGCTATTTTGCAACATGATGCATTTTCGCAACACACAATGTCGCTATTTTGCAACACACTCCTTTTGTCCCGTAAACCTCAATTTCAAAATATTTCAAAATATTTTGGGGCGAGTATGACAATCTTTCAATTTGAGTGTTATTATTTAGGAAGTTTATCTTATTCTTTATGCAGTTTTCTATACAATACGCTTCTGTGGATGCCTAATCTTTCTGCTGTTTTACCTACGGAATTATCACATTCGCTCATGATTCTTGTTATGTATTCCTTCTCGGCATAATCCATGAATTCCTTTAGGCCTGAAAACTCCTTGATGGTTAGTCCAATAGGTCTACCCTGCTCATCCAGCTTTCCATATTCAGCAGTGGGAATCGGCGTGAAAATGAGTTCATTTCCGGGGCTTACAACAAATATTCTCTCCATTACATTTCTAAGTTCCCTGATATTCCCCGGCCAATAATAATTCTCCATGGTTTCAACTGTTACATCAGCTAAAACCTTATGCTTGCCGTATTTGGAATTCAGTTCCCGAAGAAACATTTCCGCAATGGGAATAATATCTTCTTTTCTATGGCTTAGGGGAGGAAGATTAATAGTGAAAACACTGAGACGATAGTATAAGTCATCTCTGAATTTCTTTTCCCTCACCATCTGTTCCAGATTATTGTTTGTTGCGCAGATAACCCTAACATCTACAGGTATATTTTCCAAACCGCCTACACGACGAATCTCCTTGTTTTCGAAGGCTCTAAGAAGTTTAGATTGCAACGCCAACGACATTTCGCCAATTTCATCAAGGAAAAGAGTTCCTCCGGATGTGGCTTCAAAGAGTCCTATCTTTCCCCCGGGTTTGGCTCCGGTAAAAGCACCGCTTTCATATCCAAAAAGCTCGCTCTCCAGAAGACTTTCCGGCATTGCAGCACAGTTAACGCTGATATACGAACTCTCACTCCTACGTGATTTTTCATGGATGAGTTGGGCAATCATGTCCTTACCGGTTCCACTCTCACCCAGTATTACGACACTGCTGTCAGTAGGTGCCACAGCCTCAATGGTAGCAAGTACATTCTTCATCTGAGGACTGTTCGCCACCAAAACCCTTTGATCCTGGAGACGAAGATACTCCATCTCTCTCCTCAGTCTGGCATTTTCCTCTCTGTCTTTGCTGATTATCTGATCCCACTCCAGATTGCGCTTAAGACTCATGTTGTTGGTAACAACCATTTCAACATTGCCTTGGTCATCCATAATCGGAACGCTGTTGGAATAAGTCACCATGTCACTATTCCCACCCAGGGATCCAACCACAGTAGACTTCGTCTTGATTGCCTCAAGTACGGTGGAATGTTCATATAGACCCTCAGCTATCAGGTCTCTAACATTTCTCCCTTCCAATTTATCTACCGTGGTACCAACGCGTTGGGCAGCCAATTTATTTGCAAACACAATATTACCCTCTCCATCCGTAACAAAGATGGATTCCTCATAATAATCGTGTAATGCATCTAAAAGCTTCTTTTCGTTCATCCCGTAATCCGATATTAACGTCCTCTTGCGTCCTTTTCTATCCCCTTGATGTTATCTGCAGTAATCTTCTGCCAACGAATATCCAATAGTTTGGCATCGTAGGTTTCATCCTTAAGCCATCTATTCAATTCCTCAACATCTATTGGTGGCGGAACGAATCCTTCCTGGCTATCAAGGTAGACATAGTAAAGCATTTTATCCCCATCACCATCAGCATCAGCCGGGAATACATTTCCATCAAAATCCTCAGGGAACGCTTTTCCGTCCCAGGCATCGACAAATGCATTTCTTTCATAGCTTCCGGTGCCTGGATCAAATTCAAACAATTCATATGGCCAGAAGGATCCGGCTACACCATTGTTATATGACACCTCACTTCTAATGAATCCGTTAGTATAGAAATCGGTGAAAGGTCTGGAGAAGAATATTTCTTTTACTTCCCCTAAATCCTCATCATAGATATATATTCTTTCAAACATAGAATCCGTACCGGTGCTGATAAAGTCAATGATCAAATCTTCCTTGCCATCTCCCGTTACATCATATACAGCAAATTCACTTTCTTCTATTGGGCGAGAATCATCAACGATTAAATCACTGATATCTACACCGTCAGGAAGACTTCCCTTGTCCACAAATCTCTTAAGTACATCGACATATGCCAGCTTAGTCTTGACTGCAATGTCAGTGGTTTCTTCCTCTTCCTCTGCTTCCTCCTCTTCAGTAGCCGCTTCAGCCTCTGCAGCATCTTCCTCATTGGTTGAAGCTTCTGCTTCTGCCTCTTGGCTTTCCTCCGAAGCAGCTTCCTCTTCTGTCTCACCGGCTTCTTTCTTGCCACATCCGGTAAACACCATGCTCAGCGTCAGAAGCGCAATTAATAGCAGCAATATCTTCCTTGTTAGTAGTCTGTTTATTCTTCCCTTGTTCTTCATTTTCTCGTATTACATCTCCTTATCCTAATTCGTTTTTGCATACGCGAAAATATTCGCTTTTGTATACGCGCAAAGATTTTCTTGACTTATTATAACCCCAGTGATAATATAAGCGCAATTAAATATTAAACCTTTGATGGAGAATAGTAAATTTAGAAACTGTGGAAGAGAGAGCCGCGGACGGTGGAAGCGTGGACCAAAAGCCTAAATCGAATGGCCTCCTGAGGGCGAACTGAACGGTTAAACGAAGTTGGACCAAGCTTAAACCAAGTTAAACTAAGTTAACCAAGTAGGAGAGACGGAGAGTAAACTTCGTTAACAAAAATGCGTATGTTGGTACGCACTGAGAGGGCGCATAGCGTCAAGCCGGGTGGCACCGCAGGAAAAGATATTTCAAATGAAATTCAATCCTGTCCCAGCAAATATGCAGGGACAGGATTTTTTATATATCTTGATCTATGATATGTAGAATACCAACGCTCCTGTCTCAAACACAATGGCTATATGCCAAGAGTCAAATGGAGGTAAAAAAATGACTACTGAAAAAATTCCTTACAAAATCTATCTGGAAGAAACCGAAATGCCTACCCACTACTACAATTTACGTGGAGACATGACCAAGAAACCTGCACCATTGCTCCATCCCGGAACAGGCAAGCCCCTAACCTTCGAAGAAATGGAACCCATATTCTGCGAAGAATTAATCAAGCAGGAATTGGATGAGGATTCAAAATACATCCCCATTCCGCAGGAAATAAGAGACTTCTATAAGATGTATAGACCCTCACCCCTTGTTCGGGCTTACTGTCTGGAAGAGCGCATAGGCACACCGGCAAAAATCTACTACAAGTTCGAAGGGAATAACACCAGCGGATCCCATAAGCTTAATTCCGCTATAGCCCAGGCATATTATGCCAAGCAGCAGGGCCTAAAAGGCGTAACAACCGAGACCGGTGCAGGTCAATGGGGCACCGCATTATCCATGGCCTGTAGCTATTTCCAATTGGATTGCAAGGTGTATATGGTTAAGGTCAGCTACGAGCAAAAACCCTTCCGTAGGGAGGTCATGAGAACTTACGGTGCATCAGTTACACCCTCTCCATCGGACACCACCAATATAGGGCGAAAAATTCTCGCTGATCATCCGGGAACTACCGGTAGCCTTGGTTGCGCAATTTCAGAAGCTGTTGAAGTTGCCACTTCCACAGAGGGATATAGATACGTCCTGGGCAGTGTTCTTAACCAGGTGCTGCTCCATCAAAGTATCATAGGTCTGGAAGCAAAGGCAGCAATGGATAAATACGGCATTAAACCGGATATGATTATTGGAGCTGCCGGAGGCGGATCAAATCTAGGCGGATTAATCGCACCATTCATGGGCGAAAAAATTCGAGGAGAGGCTGACTATCGGATAATTGCAGTTGAACCTGCGTCTTGCCCCAGCTTCACCAGAGGAAAATATGCCTACGACTTTGCCGATACCGGAAAAATCTGTCCTTTAGCCAAAATGTACACCTTAGGTTCAAACTATATCCCTGCTCCTAACCATGCAGGCGGTCTAAGATACCACGGTATGAGCACCACACTCTCAGAACTTTACGATCAAGGATTAATGGAGGCAAGAGCAGTTAGTCAGACAGATGTCTTTGCAGCAGCAGAGGAATTCGCCAGAGTCGAAGGAATCCTTCCGGCACCTGAATCTGCCCACGCAATCAAGGTTGCAATAGATGAAGCTATGAAATGTAAAGAAACCGGAGAGGAGAAAACCATCCTCTTTGGTCTTACAGGTACGGGTTATTTCGATTTAGTTGCATACCAAAAATACAATGACGGAGTGATGGAGGATTTCATTCCTACGGATGAAGAAATTGCCGCAAGCCTTGCAACACTTCCTGAAATTGAATTATAAATCTTCCTGAAGAAAATGAATCGGGGTTGGAAATCAATCCCCCCGGTTCTTTATTTAAGCATATTAATATGTTAGAATAGCAAAGATGCGAATTACAATAGATGTATACACAAAAGGATTAGGGTTATGTTCAATGCAGCAAATTTAATTGAGATAATTAAATCTATTATTTATGGAATAGTGGAAGGAATCACAGAATGGTTGCCTGTAAGCAGCACCGGTCACCTAATTCTATTAAATGACATTATACCTATGAAGGTCTCAAAGGAATTTTGGGACATGTTTTTGGTGGTTATACAACTTGGTGCAATCCTGGCTGTGGTGGTTTATTTTTGGCAGAAAATTTGGCCCTTTAATACAAAAGTTAAAAACAAGCCTTTTATTCGATACGATGTTATGAACCTGTGGGTTAAAATCATTGTTGCCTGTATACCTGCTGCAGTTATCGGCCTCGCTTTTGACGATTGGCTGGAGGAACATTTGCAGACATCTACCGTAGTAGCCATCATGCTCATCCTCGTTGGTATCGCATTTATCCTTATTGAAAACAGAAACAATAGTCTAAACAAAGAACCGCGGGTAACAAGTCTTAGACAACTAACATTTAAAGATGCAATTATTATAGGGCTCTTCCAATTGATTGCCGCAATTTTCCCCGGAACATCCAGATCCGGCGCCACAATTATTGGCGGACTTTTAATCGGGGTAGAAAGAACTGTAGCTGCAGAATTTACTTTCTTCCTGGCCATTCCCGTAATGGCAGGCGCCAGCTTTTTAAAACTTCTAAAGTTCGGATTTCACTATCTCCCAATAGAGATCATTCTTCTTTTGGTAGGTTGCGTCGTAGCATTCCTGGTATCATTGGCCTGCATTAGGTTCCTCATGGCATACGTCAAAAAGCACGACTTCAAAATCTTTGGTTACTACCGCATAATCCTGGGCTTAGTCGTACTGGCATATTTCTTCCTAAAAAAATAACAGGCAGGGTTTCAATACAACGAATATACTGAAACCGAGATGCCTGTTCATACCTTACGAAGTTCTACGAAATTAATGTTTTTACGCAAATTCGTAAACTTTTTCTCGTATTCCGTCATAGGACCTATGCCAGCCCATTCGGATTTGTGAAGATCCCTGGTGAGAGCGGCAACTTCATATTTTACAGGCATGTTTACAGCCTCAATTTCTTCCAATGTAAAATCAAAGAAGGCATCGTTATCTGTCTTTATTCTGATGAATCCACCCAGCTTTAAAATAAGGTAATACTGATTTAATTTCTCTCTATAGGTCAATCTTCGCTTGGCAGTTCTGGCCTTTGGCCAAGGATCCGAAAAGTTCAGAAATATGCCATCAATCTCCGCTTCTCCAAACCAATCATTAACATCATCTACATACTTGGTTATGAATTTTACATTGCTCACTTCTTCCTTGCTGACCTTATCTAAAGCGCGATAGACCACGCTGGGCACACCCTCTACTGCCAGGTATAGACTCTCTTTATCTGCCTTTGCTGATTCGGTGATAAAACGCCCCTTGCCGCACCCTATCTCCAGGTACAAAGAGGCATCCTTTAAACCAGTTGACCTAATGCCTTCCAACCCACTTTTTCCGGAATCAAAGAAGCTCCGCCAAGAGTCCTTTTGCTCTTCCGGATTATTTACAACCAGATAATCATATGCCAGGAGTTTCTCCTCTATGTTCTTTATTCTTCTTTGACGCATAGCTTTATATATTCCACGGGAAATAACGTCTTGTTATAATAATCAAGGCCAATAGAACCAGTAAAAAAAATACTGCAAAAAGATCATTCTTACCGAAATGAATCGCATTCATTCGGGTTCTACCTTTACCTCCCCTATAGCATCTTGCTTCCATCGCCATTGCCAAATCCGAGGCGATATGAAATGCACTTATAAAGAGGGGGATCAAAATCGGAATTAATGCCTTTGCTCTCTGAATTAGATTCCCTGATTCAAAATCCGCGCCACGAGCCTGTTGCGCCTTCATAATCTTATCTGTTTCCTGTAACAGAGTTGGGATAAACCTAAGAGCTATTGACATCATCATAGCCATTTCATGGGCCGGAAGCCCCACCTTGCTTAAGGGCCACATTAGTTTTTCTAAGCCATCGGTTAATTCAATGGGTTTAGTGGTTAATGTGAGAATGGAACTTGCTATTATGAGAAGCACCAAACGAATCCCCATGAAACAAGCCCTGTATATACCTTCCACTGTGATCTTCAGAAATTTCCATGACCAAATAACTTCGCCATCAATCATAAAAATGTTAAGCAAAAAAGTGAAGGCAAGAATAATGAAGATGGGCTTTAAGCCACGGAGAATAAAAGACAAAGGGACCCTTGAAATAGCAACCACTATCCCAAGCATAACCCCACATACAACAAACCCCGCGAAGTTCTTCACGAAGAATAGTTCTATTATGAAGGCTAATACCCCTATTATTTTTGTTCTTGGGTCCAATCTATGAATGGGAGAATCCGACCCATAGTATTGACCTAATGTAATGTCTCTAATCATCGTTTATATTCTATGCCTTA
>CACXFN010000070.1 GCA_902766915.1 uncultured Eubacteriales bacterium | reverse complement strand
GCGCCTTTCTCGGCGACGGCTGTGCCGTAGCCGTCCGGCTGCTCCTTTATAAAGGAGTCAGCCTGGGCGGCTCGGGCAGCGGCTTCGATGTCGCTATCCGAAGCATTCATATCACCCAAGGCAATATTCTCCCTTATAGTGGTACTGAAAAGTTCGTTCTTCTGAGTTACAAATGAAACCTGGTCACGCAAATACCTTAGGTCATATTCTTTAACGTCAATACCATTTATTAAAACCTGACCTTCGGTAGCATCATAGAATCTTGCAATAAGGTTAACCAGGCTGGTTTTTCCTGATCCTGTGGCGCCGATAACGCCCAGGGTTTCACCCTTTGCAACGGATAGATTTATATTTGTAAGAATCTCTTCCGGCACATCCGGATAAGCGAATCCCACGTTCCTAAACTCAATGGTTGGCACGATATTTGCGCCGCCAATCCCAGCATCTCCAACGCTACCGTCGCCGTCAACCCCAGCATCGCCAGCGCTACCGACGCCGCCAGCCCCGGCATCGCCTCTATAGCTACCGCTTTTAATTGCCGGCTCCGTCTTTAATATTTCATTGATTCTCCGTCCGGAAGCCATGCCCCTGGACATCATCTGGAAAAGCATGGCCAGCATCATCATGCCGCCTAAGATTTGAGAAATGTATGTAACAGCGGCCATAACCTCACCGGGCTGCATGAATCCACCTTCCACCTGAATCGCTCCGATACGAATCAGCGCAACCGTCGCCATGTTTAGAATAATATTCATTGCAGGTCTTAAGAAAGACATGGTCATGAGTATATTCAACTGTGTATCAATCAAATCTTCGTTAGACGTATTAAATCTATTCTTTTCTCTATCCTCCTGGACGAATGCTTTGATGACACGAGCTCCGCTTATGTCCTCCTGAATAACCGTATTCATGGCATCGAGTTTTGTTTGCATTTCGGTAAACTTTGGACTTATCTTTCGGAGCACCAGCAAGACATCCAAAAGTACCAATGGAAATGCAATAGCAATTACAATCAGGAAGTTTTGATTAAGGCTAAGAAGGGTAATTGTTCCCACAACCAAAAATGTGAGAGAACGTATAAATCCACGAACCAATTGCTGAACCAGACGCTCAACTTGTGAGACGTCGTTGGTGATTCTGGTTATAAGTGATCCCGTGGTAAACTGATCTGTTTGTTGAAAAGAGAGTTCCATAACTTTTTCGAAACACTTTTTTCTAATGACGTTGGCAAAGCCCTGGCTGCAGATATTTGCCATGGTACCAGATAGCATACCGCAAAGACCACCAAGCAAAACCACTAGAATCATTTTTATTCCAACAGATGTGATAAGAGGAATATTCGGAGTACCATCCCCGCCAAGCCCTAGAATACCATTATCGACGATATCCGCCATCAGCCTAGGTTGCCACATATCTACAGTTACTTCAGCAACCATGAAGGCAGCGGACAAAACCCCGAAAATCCAATATTTCCGCATATATTTAAGCATATGCAAATAGGTTCCTTTCCAAAGCAAGATGTATAAATCACATCAAGCCAAATCATAATGTATTAAACACTATGACATTATAACACAAAAAATGCCCTTCAAACTCATCTCACCTGACTTATATTCGCATGACTTATTCTTACCGTATTTGAGAATAATAGATACTTCATTTGAGAATAATGGATACGCTATATCCATGCATCTGGCGAAAATAGCTCTCGCCCCACAAAAACTATTGTTTTTTGTGTCAAGACATATTATTATAAATGCGTTAGGAATTGCAGTTGCGTGATAAGGGGAGGGCAAACATAATGAGAAATCTATTAGTTGTAATAGACATGCAAAAGGACTTTATCGATGGAGCTCTTGGAACAAAGGAAGCTGAGGCAATCGTCGATAATGTTGTGGAAAGAATAAAAGAATACGATCCCGTGGATGTATTTGCGACTAGGGATACTCATCAGGAAACCTATATGGAAACACAGGAAGGAAGCAATCTTCCTGTTCCTCATTGCATAAAAGGAAGTCCCGGTTGGGAAATAAATGAAAGGATAGCTCCACTTATCAAGGAAGAAAACATCTTTGATAAGCCTACGTTTGGATCAAAAGAATTGGCGGAAGCTATTTCTGAAATTTCAGCGAATGAGGATATTTCAATAGAAATTCTTGGACTGTGCACTGATATATGTGTAGTATCAAATGCATTGATTCTAAAGGCGTTTATGCCAGAGGTTCCAATTAAACTTGATCCAAAATGTTGTGCAGGCGTAACACCGGATAAACACAATGCCGCATTGGAAACGCTTCGCTCATGTCAGATCGAGGTTATGGAATAAATCGGCACCCTTGCAGGTTGTATATTACAGAATCTATTACACAGATTCTGTAATAAAGAACAGTCTAATCTCAATAGTAAGAACTGAATTAAAGAGGGCCAAATGAATAATATAAAATGGTGTCAGGAACATGTGTCATATGTAGATGCAAATGATTTCTTTGATAATTTCGGTAAGGAAACAGGTATATCAAATTTCAGAGAGAAGGTTGAGGAATTTATGAAAAACCCTTCTCCGGAAGGGGTTGTGATTTCTGGGACTAAACGAACATCGGTAAAGGTATTCATCCCGGATTTAACCTTTGATGAACATATTGAAATGGGTGAGAACCCATGGGTGTTCATGGGAACATTTTATCCTGTTTATTGCATATATGGGATGTAGGTCTTGCATTTAGGTTTAGAAATGAGACTTCCAGATTACAGTTTTACTGAGATTTGGAAGCTTTTTATTGTGATGATATAATACTCTATAGTTAGCCGGGCCGCGGGAACGCTATCCTATCTGGAGCGCTGCCGGACCTGTTATTCTATTTATTACTCAATTTGAGGAGTGATCATGTCTATGGAAAAGAATGAAAATAAGACAAATAAAATAATTGTCGTAAACCCAATCATTGATGATCTGCAAAAAAACAGAATTGTAAAAACTGCCGAAAAATACGGTGTGCCTGTGGAGTTTTATCCAACGGTGGATACTGCTATTCCAAACCTTCACGGTGCGGAAATCGTATATGGGATAAGCCCGGATTTAATAAATAATGCTCCTGACCTAAAGTGGTTTTGCTCTGCCTCAGCAGGAATAGATCACTATGTGAAGGCTGGGTGCTTTGATGAAAGAGATATTATTCTCACAAATTCCTCTGGATCCTTTGGCCATACCATATCTGAATACATCATTATGATGGCACTATATATGATGAGGCGAATGCCGGAATATGAAGAAATCGTTAAGGCCCATTCATGGAAAAGCAATTTGGAAAACAAATCCCTCTTTGGTAGCAAGATAGTGGTTCTTGGAACCGGTGACCTAGGGAGCCTTTTTGCCAAGAGAGTCAGGGGATTTGAACCGGAATCTTTGATAGGCGTAAGTAGGAGTGGGAACCAGGTAGATCTATTTGACAAGGTGGTAAAGGTTGATGAACTGCCGGAATATTTGAAGGATGTGGATCTTTTGGTTATGTGTTTACCGGGGACGCCTGAGACAACAGGCCTTCTATCAAAGGACCTTATAGATATGATGCCTGCATCTTCTTACATCATAAATGTTGGACGTGGATCTGCAATAGATATAGATGCTTTAGTAGAAGCCTTGGAGAATGAAAGGTTGGCAGGTGCCACATTAGATGTTCTGCCACAGGAACCGCTTCCTCCGGAAAGCCCTCTTTGGGACGTAAAGAATTTATACATTACACCTCATATTTCCGGCCAGGAAACTATGCCTTGGACCAGAGATAATAATTACAATATGTTCTGCGAGGATATAGAAAATTATTTTGAAGGTAGGGATTTAGTTCACTTGGCTGATCCAAAGCGCGGTTATTAATGGCTAACAATGGCGGTATTAATACGGTTATAAATAACTAACTATAGGAAGGTAGAGACTCGATTATAGGTTTTAAAGTTTTTTTGAGGATACTAAAATGTCAAAGAAGTTTAAATATGTGAGAATACAAGGTAGAGAACTGGTTAAAAACACAATGACCGGGAGAGGTGTATTCAGCATGTGTATGGAGATGCTCAGAAATGATGAGATGGAAGAGGAGGATGCAGACCTTTTTAGAGAATTGGATTCATGGTTCTCAGAGAATCTTCCATGGCCGCCGCAATGTAAAAATCAAGAGAGTGTTGTATGCTATTTTAAAACAGAAAATGCTGACGAAATGATGAAAATGATGGGGCCCATAATGTGGCTCCTGGATAGATACAATCACCCATACTATGTTGTTTATACCAACAATCCTGGAGAGGAAATAGTATATGAGGATCAGTATCAGGTAGTTGTAAGAGTATCTGGTAAACTTGAAATTGCAGAAATACCATTATCTTGGTCACCGGAGGATGAATAAACCTGAGGATAAGCGATAGATGCAAACGTTGATCAGAGAAAAAGTAATAATCGGACTAATCCTTGCCCCATTAATATTTCAGCTTATGGGGCTTCTTGTTAGTGTTTTCATTGATTCGTATTTAACGAAGAAACACAGAAATACATTGTTCTTTATATTGGTTTTGGAATCATTGCTTCTAATTCAGGATGTGACAGAATTCAATTATGGGATCCAGGCTGAATATTCTTTTATGAGGGTAATTGTGAGCATCATAGGTTACACTATAAGACCAATGCTGTTAATTGGGTTTATTTATCTTTGCAGTAAAAAAAGATTATTCTTTGAGTGGGTGTTAATAGCAGTTAACGGTGCGGTATATATGACTGCTCTTTTTTCCAAAATTGCTTTTTATTTTACGGAACAAAATACCTTTCACCGAGGACCCCTTGGATTTACCTGTCATATAATTAGTGCAGTGCTTTTAATCGAACTGTTATACTTAACGATTAAGGAATATGGAATAATAAATCTAAAGGGCGTTGGAATTCCCATTACTGCTGCAACTGCCGTTGTGGCTGCAGTCATTGCCGATAGTTTAGTAGGCGTTGATATGATTGTGTCCTTTTTAACGATGACAGTCATTAGTATGACGCTGTTTTTCTATATCTGGATACATCTTAGATTTGTTAGTGAGCATGAGAAGAATCTTAAGGCTGAGCAGCGGATTCAAATAATGATGAGTCAGATTCAACCACAC
The DNA here is from genome assembly GCA_902766915.1 of uncultured Eubacteriales bacterium. GTDB lineage: Bacteria > Bacillota > Clostridia > Peptostreptococcales > Anaerovoracaceae > Eubacterium_B. The sequence goes on along the minus strand of CACXFN010000070.1, from coordinate 3,325 downwards.
TTTCTATATAATACTTTATCCACGATTCAATCTCTTTGCCGTACCAATCCGGAAAAAGCCGGTGAAGTTACGGAGAATTTCGGGATCTATCTTAGACAGAACCTTGATGCTCTAAGTCAGCCGAATCTTATACCTCTTAGTAAGGCTTTGGAGCATACCAAGGTTTATGCAGAAATAGAAATGGTCAGGTTCCCAAAGATTAAAGTGGAATACGATATTCAGGACGAGAACTTTTATATACCGGTGCTTACTATACAGCCATTGGTTGAAAACTCTATAAGGCATGGAATACGTGGTTTGGAAAATGGCAAGGTAACTGTTTCAACAAGGAGAACTCCTGATTATCATGAAATAATCGTAAAGGATAATGGAAAAGGTTTTGATGCAAAAAAAATAAAGCAGAAGGATTCTGGTCATATTGGTCTCAGGAATGTAAAAGAAAGAATTGAGAACATGTGTCATGGGACCATGGATATAGTAAGTAATCCTCATGACGGAACCACGATAACCATTAGAATTCCTGCGGAACAATTATGAAGCTGTTAGGTTAATAGTAATGAGTACTGAAAGAATGGGAGATTATTATGAGATTAATATGTGTTGATGACGAACCATTGGTTCTTGATTACACAATGTCACTATGCCGTGAATTGGATTATGATCCTGACGTGGTAGGGTTTGAATCAGGAAAAGAAGCACTGAGCTATTTAGAGGATAATGAATGCGATATAGCCATTCTGGATATTAATATGCCCGACATGGATGGTCTTATTTTGGCTGCAAAAATCAAAACCATCAGCCCTGAAACCACAATTATTTTTCTAACGGGATATTCGCAGTATGCCTTGGAGGCATATAAACTCCATGTTTCCGGATACCTTCTAAAACCTGTAAATAAAAAGAGTCTGGAGGAGGAAGTTGAATATGCCTTATCGACTCGTGCACGACTTATTTCTGCATATGGATATGCTCAGGTTGAAGGTAGGGGACCCAAGAAGAATAATGAAATGACATCATCCACCATTGAGTCAGAAGGTTCGGGAAAAAAACCTCATATTCGAATACATACTTTCGGAGAGTTTGATGTTTATGTGGATGGTCATCCTGTTAACTTTGCCAGAGCAAAATCAAAGGAATTATTGGCTCATCTGGTTGATCGGCAAGGAGGAGTAAGTCGCGCTGAAATCTTTGCAACCCTTTGGGAAGATGGGGTGTATGATAGACCGGCGCAAAAACAGCTGGATGTTATAATCAGAAGCCTTAGAGATACGCTTAATGAATATGGAATACCGGAGATTTTGGAATTGGAGAGAGGTGTTCTTCGTGTCGTGCCTGAAACATTTGAGTGTGATCTATATCGATTCATGGATGGAGATATAGATACAATCAATGCATATAGAGGTGAATATCTAAGTGAATATTCCTGGGCAAGCCTAACGGAAGCCTATATGGATAGGATTAATAATAGGGAGGATTAAGGAGGATTATTAATACTTTATCCGATTTGATTTTGTTGGACATTTGTTGGACAAACTATGATAAACTCCCTTTGCAAAAACAATATAAACCAATTATGTGATAGTGTTGCTATTCTTTGCGAAAAGAGGTGGAGCAAAAATGAATGCATCAAGAGACCGAGGAAACCCATCTCACGAATATGATGATGAGGCACTAAAATTTCTACAGGAACATATGGATAAGAAGCAATACGAAGCAATTATGAGCACTAAGCGAGGAAAGAATCTTCCATATGTGGCAGCAAGGGTCTTTCTAAAGGACTTAGAATGGAAGCAATATATGTGGATAGTGGAGCATGGCTCTTTGGATGGGTTTGAACATTAAAAAGGCAATTAATCTGATAAACAGAAGATAATGTAGATGCGTAAGGTTGTATTGGTTTTTCGCAGGCGGCTTTTGATGAGCTGCCTTTTTTGTGATGTTTTTTAATATATTCCATAGTAATAGCCCTTTAGCAGACTCCAATTTTTATAAAAAAAATAGTTAAAATAAATACCATAAATGGGTTGAACTATTTAAAGCATTAAAGTAAAATGTTGTAATAATATATATTCATAAAAGTGAATATTTTAAGAATGAAAACGTTTAAGATTGAAGTGTGTCTTGTATTGTTTTCGAACCACAACAATGTATTTTGGAGGATGAAAATGAAGAAGTATTTAGCAATTGTATTAGCACTAATGATGACGATGACCCTGCTGGTAGGATGTGGAGGGGGAAATAGCTCCGGCGGTGGATCCAGTTCAGGTGGAAAGACCGTAACAATCGGTATCTTTGAGCCTGCATCCGGTGATAATGGTGCCGGTGGTAAGCAGGAAACATTAGGAATCCAGTATGCGAATTATGTACAGCCTACAGTGGAAATCAATGGTGAAGAATATGAGGTTAAGCTGGCTATAGTTGATAATGAATCAGATAACGCTAAAGCCGTAACCGCAGCTCAGAGCCTTATTTCGCAGAATGTGGCAGTTGTGCTCGGATCATACGGCTCCGGAGTATCCATTGCAGCATCGGATGTTTGGGCAGATGCCAACGTTCCGGCAATCGGTGTAACATGCACTAATCCACAGGTAACAGCAGACTGCGAACAGTATTTCAGAATATGCTTCCTGGATCCCTTCCAGGGAACTGTATTGGCTAATTATGCATATGATAATGGAATGAGAAAGGCCTACTGCCTGTCCAAATTGGGTGATGACTATTCAGTAGGATTGGTAAACTATTTTGTAAAGGCCTTTAAAGATTTAGGTGGAGAAGTTGTTGAAGAGCAATTCCCGGATAAGAATACAGACTTCACTTCCTACGTAGCAAATGCAAAGAGCGCAGGATGCGATGTATTCTTCAGCCCTGTATCTACAGAAGCTGCAGCAAATATTATCGACCAGGCAAAGGCACAGAGTCTGGGTATGCCAATTCTTGCCGGTGATACTTGGGATTCCAACGTAATAACAGGTGCTGCTAAGGGTACGGATGTAGAAATAGTAGTAACTACCTTCTATCAAGAGGGTGGAAATCCTGACTTTGATAATGGAATAAAAGCCTGGATGGAAGAAAACAGTGAAGCTATGACAAACAATGGCGGAAACACTGATCTCGCTGCTGTAACAGCAATGGGATATGATGCTTACTTTGTTGCATTGGAAGCAATGAAGGCTGCAGGTTCAACTGATCCCGCAGATATCCTTGCTGCACTTCCATCTCTAAATGCTACCGGTTTGGTTTGCGGAGATGTTACTTTCAACGAAACCGGAGATGCCAATAAGACAGAAGCAATCGTAAAGAAATGTAATACTGAAACAGGACAATG
>CACXFN010000069.1 GCA_902766915.1 uncultured Eubacteriales bacterium | reverse complement strand
GCTGAGAATTGAGGGGGCGGAAAACCGTCTCCTACAAATAATCAACCACGCGACCGTCTGGCCTACCCAATAATCATTTAATCTGTAATATTATTCACTTTTTACAGCTATGCATTCGATTTCCACTAATGCTCCCATTGGAATCTTAGCTACTTCCACGCATGAACGTGCCGGTTTATTCTCACCAAAAAACTCAGCATATACTTCATTCATAATCGGGAAATCTTCCATATGATCGATAAAAATTGTAGTTTTAACTACATCCTTAACATCATATCCTGCTTCCTTCAGCACAGCCCCCAGATTTTTAAGGCACTGCTTGGTTTGATTTTCAACACCTATCTTAAATTCCCCTGTTGCAGGATCTATTCCAAGCTGACCCGAACAGAAAAGCATATTACCTGCTTCAACAGCATGCACGTAGGGACCTACAGCCTTAGGTGCCTTTTTGCTAATAATAGACTTATTCATAATAAACCTCCCTTTCTAAATTACTCATTTAAAAAATGAAATGGATCCTTGTCACAATTAGACGAAATTATATCAAGTTCTGGAAACATTTCTTTCATCTTTGATGTCATATTAGGTGTAAATATCTTCTCGCTACCGAAATGACCTATATCAAGGCAATTTAGCCCCAATTCAGCCATTGTGGCTGCTTCATGATATTTCACATCTCCTGTAATAAATAGATCAGCTTCAATATCCTTAGCATCTAAATAGAAATCAGCTCCGGCTCCGGTACACCAGGCAACTTTTTTAACAAGTGCAGCTGGATTACCTATGATACGAATGGATCGATTATCTAATTCCAGGCATTTGGCTACTAAAAGAGCAAAATCTTTTACACTTACGACTCCATCCTTTGATAAATCTGTATTATCAATGATGGCTGATCTAAGCATCCCAAATGATTCAACCTTTTCCAATTCAAGGAGCTTAGCAAAACAGTCATTATTACCGCCTTCCATTGAATCAAAATTTGTGTGGGCTGAGTATACGGATATACCTGACCTGATTAATTCCATAGCATATCTGGTTGGAAGCATTTCCGGAATAATCTGTTTAAATCCTCCAAAGAATAGCGGATGATGGGTTACAATCATATCAACATTTGAGTTCTTAGCTTCATCCACAACAGCCTGATTGATTTCTAAGGTTACCAGAACCCTTGATATACCTGATTCAGACTGTGATGCATTAATCTGAAGTCCGGAATTATCCCATTCCTCCTGTAATTCTAATGGACATAGCTCATTCATTCTATTTTTAAATTCAAAGATATTCATAAATCCCACGCTTAAGTCACTTACTTAATAAATAATTAATTCTATCAATACGTTTCTGGCGAAGGGCTATATCCGGGTCGTCCTTATCCTCAGGGGTTCGGCCAGCCAGTATATTGTCGATAATTCGCTGTTCCATCATTTTAGCATTTTCAAGATATGCATTGGTAAAAATGGAATTTTGATTCTTATCCCTTAGGTTTTCAATCAAAATGTCTGGGAATTCGAAAACAACATCATCCAAATCCGACTCAGTCCGTACAACATCTTTATTAGACTTATCTTTTGACTTTTGAACTAAAACCGATGGAATATGGCAGACCATTATTTCGCAGTATCTTCTATCCTCAGGAACTATAAGTAGTTTATCCACCGGGATTCCCTGCTCATATAGATAACGGCGAAGGGCTCCCCCATTATTCCTTGGCTGAAGTATTAGTTTTTTATAGGACATGGTCTTGGATATATCCCAATCCATGATTTCCTTCATTAAAAGTCCGCCGATTCCGGCCATTATTATTACATCTACTTCTTCCGGACTAATTACATCCAATCCGTCTCCCAGTCTAAGGTCGAATTCATTATTATCATATTCAGATGGATAATATCTTTTACAATTGTCTTCGGCTTTTTTTAGAGAGCCGGCGCTGACATCCGTCATTAGAAATAAAGGTCTAATAACATTGCTATGTGAATCCTCATTATGATTCTTTTTTTTATTGGCTATATACCGCTCATAAAGGTATAGAGGCAGATAGCCATGGTCAGTACCAATGTCTGCTACGCTTTCATCCAATTCAATGTTATCAGCTATTGTTTGTAGTCTTTGACTTAATGCAATCATTTATTCCAAATAATCCTTTAGTTTTTTGCTGCGACTTGGATGTCTTAGCTTACGAAGAGCCTTTGCTTCAATCTGACGGATACGTTCACGTGTAACGGCGAATTCCCTTCCCACCTCTTCCAAAGTGCGGGCACGACCATCTTCCAATCCAAAGCGAAGCTTTAACACCTTCTGTTCTCTATCGGTTAATGTATCCAAAACTTCCACCAGCTGTTCTTTCAGCATCGAGAAGGCTGCAGCTTCTGCCGGTGCAGGAACATCTTCATCAGGAATGAAGTCACCCAGATGGCTGTCTTCCTCTTCACCTATTGGAGTTTCTAAAGATACAGGTTCCTGTGCAATTTTCTGGATTTCACGAACCTTGTCCACAGTGATTCCCATTTCCTTGGCGATTTCCTCAGGTAGAGGTTCTCTTCCGTAGGTTTGTAGCAATTGACGGCTTACGCGAATCATCTTATTGATTGTTTCAACCATATGAACAGGAATTCTAATAGTTCT
>CACXFN010000068.1 GCA_902766915.1 uncultured Eubacteriales bacterium | reverse complement strand
CAGTACCGTCCGCTCCGGGATCAGAAGAAAGATTTCCTGAGAGCCAAGCAGAATGCGGACATGATCTTACGCAGGCAGCAGGAAGAACGGGACGAGCGTCCGAGAGAAAAATAATGTGGGACAACTTGTCCCAATTAACGCATCTTCGTTCTTGCAAGACGCAAGATTTCCTTGAAATTAGCTGTGGTTTATGGTATAAATGAAACCGGCTATCAGCAATCGTTGATTTGATATTTGTTGGAATATTTGAGAATGGAGGTTTGCTTATGGCAGTAAGCTACAACAAGCTTTGGAAGCTAATGATAGACAAGAAACTTAGTAAAACAGAACTGACTCATATCGCGGGAATCAGCACGAATGCCATGGCGAAACTGGGACGGGATGAAGATGTACGTGTAAATATTCTTGAGAAGATCTGCATAGCCTTGGACTGTAATGTTGAGGATATTGTCGAATTCATTGCTGAACCAACAATGGAGGAGAAATGAAATTGAGAGGTATGATTAAAAGAGCCCTTTCTGTCTTATTAGCTTTATCGATGGTATTGTCAACTACTGCCTGTTCCAAAAAACCTGTAGACACAGGTTTATCAGATCCCAATCCACAGGTTATCGTTGAAAACATCGAAACCGAGAACATAGAGACGGAAAATGTTCTTACAGAGTTTATTACAAGCGAGATATACCTTGAGGAACTTATCTTAGCTGAAGACAAAATAACAGAGCTGCTTCTTGAAGAAGAAACAATAAATGAAGTGCTCTTGTGTAAGACCATTTATGTTCCTCAAGACAGTATAGATGAGTTCTCAGAGCACAGCCAGTTAGCCGGATTGTTTGGCGAGGGTGTTGATATTTCTTCTGTATTGAAGAAAGTGGCGGTAGGTACCGGCATTATCATCACACTTGCTGTGGTGAAAAAGGCTGGACTTCCTGATCCAGTTGCCAGTGCAGTATTCGCGGCAGCCGATAAGTCCTTACAGTTTGCTGAAGGTGGTGCTGCGATAGGTTCGCTGTTTGGGGGATTAACCGGTGCCGCAAATGAAATTGATCAATCAGGAAGAACCTCTGCTGTTATTGGCTTTGCAATGGCAACGGCGGGTTTGATTCTATCTATCGTTTCATTAGTTGGAGAAATACCGTCTGGAGGCACAACAACCGTAACTCTTGCCCAGGGCATCAAGCTTGTCATTGCCGGAGTGTCTGTTATAGCAGCAACAGGAACAACTGCCTACTCGGGCTATAATGCGGTAAAAACATTTACCGCAACAGATTCTTCTGAGATCGACTGGGATAACATCGATTGGGAAAAGGTCGGAGTCTCCGCAGCACAAAAGGCTATCAAAAATGGTGCTGACGGCTATATGTGGGGTTCTATAGTTGGAACGGTCTATGGCGGAGCTGAAGGATACGATTTCTATCAGAAATACAATACTCCCTATACCGCTTATAACAATCGTATAATGCAAACTCCTAAAGACGGGAATGGCGGAAAATGGAGCGGAACAAGAGGAGAATCCGATTTTATACTTGATGAACCGATACAGCTACCCAATGGAACAAAAATCACAAAAGTTACGTATAAGAACGGTGTTCCCGACTTTTCACCATACCAAGTGGCTCAGGTCAAAATCCCAAGGATGACGAACCAAAGGCTTGGTGAGGGCGGCAACTACGAGCAGGCTGACACAGCCCTCGCCGAGTACTGGACGAGGATCAAGTATAACAATAAGAGTTGGTCACCACGAGATGTTGAGGCATATCGCACCAGTAATAATTTAACATGGCATGAGATGAGTAATATGGAATCCATGCAGCTTGTGCCTTACGAAGTGAACCACACTTTCACTCATTATGGAGGTGTAGCAGAATATAATGCGATGGTTGGCCAGAAAGGAGCGTCCGATTTTGATTAACGAGCTTGAAATACAAATATGGGAAAGAGATTTTACGCTGCCTGTTAAATACGATTGCTATCAAGGAGAAGAAGTTACTCCAGAACAAATCAAGGCTTTGGATAGATTCAAGAAGCGGCGAAAAATGATAGAGAAGTCCAAAGCCAAGGTTGAAGCGTATTGCAGAGAGAAGGTGCTGGAGGACGATGAAAACGAAAAGAAAGATAACGTTTTCAGCTATGTCAAGCCAGAGTATCTGTTTGTAAAACGTGAAGAAGATCCGCGGGTTATCATGATGTGCAAATACCGCTATGATCTGGAACATGGGCTTGCTGTTGTTTTTTCATCAAATGGCAGCATTGTTGTCGGCAGTCAGGATATGATCCTGTAAAACAACTGATGATATCAGTGGGAAAAATAAGAGATAGGGAGATCAAGAACATGAAAAAATTCAACAGAGTACTTGCATTACTGCTTATGGTGATCGCCACAATGTCGCTGACAGCGTGCAGCCTGTTTTCAACCAGCTATACTGCGGCATCGGGCTTCTTTTACAGCAGTGATAAAGGCCATAGCTACGGTGACGGAACAAAAGAATATGAAGTAGGCGAAACCGTATACATGAAGGTGAAGTTTAAGGTCACTTCTGACAAGAAGAAGACCACACAGGTAAAAGTCGTACTGACTATCCCGAACGTTCAGAACGTAGACGCAAAGTACATGGACGGACAGGTCATTACCCCCAATTTCGATGCGGTTAATAACGTGACAACGTATGAGTTTACCGCTAATGCATCGAAAAATGCCAATGAGCAGGAATGCGTTATTCAGTTTGTGCCTAATGCGCCGGGGTCTGTAACCATGACACTTGTGTACGATGATAACATTGATTCTTCATACGATATTCAGAGCACTTTGGAGTTTGTAGAGGCAAAGGAAGAACCTAAGGAGGACTAATCATGACAGGTTATTGGACTCGGCACCGACTGTTATGGACATTGATTCTCTGTGCTGGTATTGCATTGATTACGAGCTTCCTGTTTGTATACCCTTCTATCATGCAGGAAGCAAGCTTGTACAATACTCAGAGCATCTATAAGAATTCCGAGATTGATTTTGTTGCGCCGGAACCTTCTTTTGAGCAGGTGAATGATCTCCCAGGAACAAATGGAATAGATAAAGTCTTCCCGTATTACCTGACAAAGACTCAGGTTAATGTGAATGGCTCTTCTCGTTCTACAACGGTTTTACTGAGTGATCGTTTTGAAAACGTCGGCATGACGATGTACAATGCAAATCGTCTAATAGAACAGTCGAAAACCGAATATGAAAATCCTATATTGGTCGATTGGCAATTCTGCCAAGATACATCAGCAAACATAGGCGATACTGTTTCTTTAACCATTGGCGGGAATAGTGTTGAGTACAAAATCTACGCTATTTATGAAACGAACAGTATCTATGATGGAGGCGCGGTCCTGGCGAGAATAACGGATGCGCAGAGAGAAGCTATTGCACAGCAATCTAACAATAACGGCTATTCCGGCATGTACGTTTCAGCAAGTGATTATAGTGCCTGCAAGGCCTATTTAACAACGGAATACAGGCCGCTTGGAAGGCTGAAGAGTCGCGATCAGTTCAGTGATGATGCTCAGTATCAGGTTCAT
>CACXFN010000067.1 GCA_902766915.1 uncultured Eubacteriales bacterium | reverse complement strand
TCACGGGGGCCCCATCCCTCTGGATGACTCCAATCGAAGGTTTTTTCATTTTTTGATTAACCTATTAAATTTCTGCGGGATGTTGTAAGGGCTACACCCCTTCTTCCCTGTTCTGTTTTCGTTTCTAGAAATGCGAGGGCGTTGCGGCGGGGTTACAGGGGCTCGTCTTCTTTGGAACCTCTGTGTATGGTATAGATTACCGCTATATCCACGATGACTACGAAGATGAAGAATATGGTCGATGCAAGTTCAGTGCCCATCATGGCGCAGGTATCATAGAATCCATGGAGGAAGACTGCCAATAGATATCCAATGATTCGTTCGACTCTTGCCTTACCGGAGTAACCCATTAATTCCAAACGTTTTCCTCGACCATAGAAATACCCCATGAATACAGAAAAACCCATGTGGGCAGGAATGGACAGAAACGCACGCATAGGCGCAACGCTAAGACCATATCCCAATACATAGCCGATGTTCTCCAATCCGGCAAAGCCTAATGATACGAATACCGCATAGACAATTCCATCGAAGCAATAATTAAAATGCTCACTCCTCCAGGTGCGCCGCTTCAGAAAGAAATACTTGGTCCCCTCCTCAACAACCGCAACAATTAGGAATGCCAGGAGAATCACATAGAAAGGATGGCTAGGCTCAACGAATTTGTCCAGGATTGTGATGCCACCTTGTTCTAGCACTCCGGAAAGGACCGCAGCAAGGCAACCACCAAATATGAGCTTCCCTAAAAGATCCAATGGTTCTTTTTCTATTCTATCCTTTTTATAGACATAGTACATCAGAATGGCCGCTGGCCCGAGAGCGGCCGCAATATATATCGCTAATGTGGTCAAGGCCTTCCCTCCTATTCCTCACCAAACTTTAAAACGATTTCTTCTTTTTGTTTTTGGCTTTCCATGGCTTTCCTCTCAACCAGTTTTGTAAGTCTTTGGTTGATTAGTTTTCTCGCTGCTTCTTCCATGGCTTCTGCAACTTCTAAAGCGGTGTCCAAGTCAGCAGCACATGCTATCATGCCATGATTAGCCATAAGGCATCCTCGCCTTCCATACATAATCCCATGTAATTCGGAATATAGTTCATCACCGGAATCGTCTTCATCCAGGATTACACCACCCAAAGCTTTTACCACGTTTTCCGAAAGTTCCTTGCTTCCTGACGGTGCGTAGTCGGCAATATGAATAATTTCTGCAGCTACCTCTTCTGCCAAATATTGATCCATAACTTCTAATGGCATTTGGCATGCTGCAAATACTGAGCAGTATTTAGAATGGGTGTGTATAATAGCTCCAACATCCGGACGGCTCTTATATATTTCTCCATGAAGACCCATCTCTGTGGTTGGTTTATTGCTCTTTAGATTTCCCTCTGCGTCTCTTCTTTCATACCTAAGAGTATCTATCTCAACTTTTACCATGTCTTCGGGACCTAGACCATCATAGTCTAAGCCTGAGGGAGTAACCAACATGTATTCCCTTTCCTTTTCGTCCTGTCCATCTATTCTGACAGAAAGGTTTCCCCAGGTTCCCTGAACAAGTTTTTTCTCAATTAGTTTTTTCCCATAGTTCACCAGATTTCTTCGCTCATTGAATTCCTCAACCAAAATCTGGGCATCCATGGCTGCTTCATCTAAACTTTCTATCTCTACTTTATCGGAAACCTCAACTTTGTTAGAGACCTCTTCCGTATCGGAGATCTCTACTGTGTCGAAGACCTCTTCTGTATCAGAAACCTCATCTATACCAAGGGTTTCCTCAGCGTCAATGAGTTCCTTATTACGGCGCTTCCTTCCTGCCTTGGAATATCTGCTAAGATAGTTTTGTCGCAGTTTTCTCGCTTGCTTTTCGGGAATGGCTTTAACTCCGCCTAATGCATCCGCAAGTATTTGAACCTCTGCAGCTTTTTCTAAAACCGTAAGTGCCACATAGGCTTCATATGGGTCACGACCTGTTGCCACCACATAATCCTGTTCCCTGCGAAGCTTTCCATCCATTGCACTACCGCTTACAGGAAGCTTGCCGTTTTCATCCAGAAGCTGCTCCGCATCCACCAAAACTGCAGCACTTTGGGTGAGGGCTTTAGCTATCTCCAAATCATCATCGGGAACAATTCTAATCCTGGAACCTATTATTTGTGCCACGTCGTCTAAAGCCGCCACGATTTCTCTGCCTTCTCTAATACACTGTAGACAATAAGGCATTTTTGCTTCTACTCTAGCCAAATCATCTCTTATCCAGAAGGTGCGCATATCCTCAGGTAATGGCCCTAACTTTTTCATCTTTTCCGTATAATCGATACTCATCTTTACTCACATTCCTAAAAACAATGATGCATTAGTTAGCTCGGTTTTCTTACTGACTTCTTACTCCGTATAATATTGATTCCGCGCAGCAATTTCTTCTGCCTCCAATTCAGCCCTTGCCGCAGCTTTAGCTCTGGCTCTACGTCTCTTTAATCTATCCGCACGCTTTTCTTCTCGTTTGTTGTGCCTATGCTCACTAATGGTTGCCGCAATTCCTATCCCCTTATGCACATATCTAAAGAGCCCTTCTGTGGCAATCAGGAATACTATTAATAACATTGCAGCCTTCATGGTGATGGCGCCCACATCGAATAATTGCGGCATGAATACTACGCAGTATGCCATGCCCAGAATCAAGGCCACTATCATACCCACATGCAGTCTATTGGCAGGTATAGCAACCTTGCCCAGGAATAGGAATCCCACCAAGGCAACCAACATTGTTGCGGAAGTGGATATACAGGCTTCATCTATTTTAAAGACCTGGCCAAAGATAACCATAGCACTTACTGAGATAAACATGGTTATGCCTGCAGGTGCTGCCATTTTAAAAACATTGGGAAGAAACTTTCCTTCAATCTTTTTAAAGTTAGGCTCAAGGGATAGAATGAGGGAAGGCACCCCTATGGTAAACATGCTTATGAGGGTTATCTGCGAAGGTTTCAGAGGATAACTCAAGACGCTAATCATAGAGAACAGCGCCAACAAAAGCGAAAAGATATTCTTTGTTAAATATAGGGAAGCCGCCTTCTGTATGTTGTTAACCACCCTTCGTCCCTCAGAAACAACTGAGGGCATCTGTCCAAAATCGGAATCCAGCAAAACCAGCTGAGCTGCGTTTGCCGCAGCCTCACTGCCTGATGCCATGGCAACGGAACAATCTGCATCCCTTAGGGCCAGAATATCGTTAACACCATCTCCGGTCATCCCCACAGTCTTACCTTGATCCTGCAAGGCCCATACAAATTGTCTTTTCTGTTCGGGAGAGACTCTGCCAAATACGGTATAGCGCTGGACTGCATCGGAGATTGCCCTTTCATTCACCAGGGTTCTGGCATCTACATATTTATCTGCATAAGGAATACCTGCCTCCATGGCAATTCGCGATACAGTAGCAGGATTATCTCCGGATATTACTTTTACATCCACATCATTTTCTGCAAAATACCCGAAGGTATCTCTGGCGTTTTCCCTGATAGGGTTCTCTAAAAAAATGAAGGCAAGTAATTCCGATGGACCACTTAATTCCTGACCTCTAGGCTCTTCATTAATTTTGCAGAAGGCAAGGGCTCTATATCCCTCCGCAGACATTTTATCTATATAGCCCTTATATTGATTAAAGGAAGCTCCGAGAACGTATTCAGGAGCACCCATAACATAGTATCCATTTAGTAATGTCCCTCCACTGTATTTGTATTTGGAAGAAAAAGGACAAATGGATATAACGTCCTCCCGAGAATCCACTTCCTGGAATTGCGCCCTTAATGCAGCCATGGTGCTGTTATCAGGAGACTGAGCCTGGACAAAGGTTCCGATTAATCTGGACAAATCCTCTCGCTCCATGTCCTCCTTGGCCTGAGTAAATCCTGCAACCTTCATATCCGATGAAGTGATGGTTCCGGTTTTATCAACCAACAACACATCTACCCTTGCCAAAGCCTCAATGCAGCGAAGGTTTTGAACCAGAACATTTTTCTTTGCCAGTTTCAGTGCAGACACAACCATGGCGATGGAGGCGGTCATATACAATCCTTCCGGAATCATTCCGAGAATTGCAGCGACTATTGAAACAACACTTTCCTTAAAGGTATTGTTCATCACCACCAATTCCTGAACAAGCATTATAAGGCCTACAGGAATAATGATGATTCCAATAACCTTAACCAACTTATCCAAGGACATGATCATTTCTGAATCTTCATTCTCACCCTCCTCGGTAGCTTCTATTGTCAGCCTTGAAATATACGAGTCTGTGCCTACAGCAGTCAGTTTGGCATAGCATTCTCCTGAAACCACAAAACTTCCGGAAAGCAATCTATCCCCTTGTTTCTTGGCAATCTCATCCGCTTCACCTGTCAGCAAGGCTTCATTTACTTGGATGGTTCCTTCCAAAACTATTGCATCAGCCGGAATCTGATTTCCCGACCTAAGAACAACTACGTCATCCAGTACAAGTTGAGATGTGGCAACCTCTATCTCAATACCATTTCGAATGGCATGTGATTTAGGCATCTTAAGCAGTTTCAATTTATCAAGGGTTCGCTTGGATCTGATTTCCTGAAAAATACCTACCGCCGTATTTGCCACTACGATTATCATGAAGGTAAGGTTCTTGAATGATCCAACTAATACCAGGAGGAGAGCAAGTACAACAAAGATAAGGTTAAAGTAAGTAAAAACATTTTCTTTAACTATTTGGGTTATGGTTCTGGTGGATGGATCCACCTGTATATTCTCTTGTCCCCTCTGGATTCGCTCTCGAACCTCTAATTCAGTTAATCCCATTTGATTTATTACTTAATCCAACTCCAACTCTTATATTCTGAGAATCTCGTCTTCCGAGACCAAGGGAACTCCTGCTTCTGATAAAACCTTCTCACCTGTCTCCACATCGGAAACTCTCAGTATGGCACAGGCTCTGTCTCCGGACTCGACTACAAATGCATAGGTGTATTCGATATCAATTCCCGCATCCATCAAGATGTTCAGAACAGAAGCCAATCCACCCGGAACATCTGCAGCCTCTGCCGCTATCACATCGTTCACGGAGAATACTATCTCTGCATTTTGTAGCGCCTTAATCGCCCCCTCCTTATCGTCAACGATTACGCGCAAAATCCCAAAGTCCTTGGTATCGGCAATGGTCATTGCCCTTAGCCCTACCCCATTATCAGAGAATTGTTTAAGCACATGGGCAAGGGCACCTTTTTTATTCTCTACAAACATTGATAATTGTTTAATGGCCATATTAACACGCTCCCTTCAAATCAATCGTGAAGCTTACGCTTATCGATTACTCTGACTGCCTTACCTTCGCTTCTCTCTATAGTCTTAGGTGCAACCAAATGCACTTTCGGTTTAATTCCAAGCATTGTTTTCATAGCGCTTGCCAGTTTGGTTGCATCTTCTTCTATATCTTTTACCACATCAGAGAATGATTCCGGATTCATTTCTACATATACGTCCAAGGTGTCAGAATTATTTTCCCTATCCACAACTATCTGATAGTGCGGAGCATAACCTTCCTTCAGGAGTACCGTTTCTATCTGGGATGGGAATACATTGACACCACGGATAATAAGCATATCGTCGGAACGTCCCATAGGTTTTCTCATCTTAACCAGGGTTCTTCCACAGGAGCATTTTTCACGGCTGAGAACCGTAATGTCTCTGGTTCTATATCTGATTAGCGGAAAAGCTTCCTTGGTGATAGAAGTGAATACTAATTCTCCCTTTGATCCCAACGGAAGCACTTCTCCTGTATCGGGATCGATTATCTCTGCTATAAAGTGATCCTCATTAATGTGCATCCCACTTTGCGCCTGACATTCGAAGCTCACTCCCGGACCGCTGGTTTCTGTCAGTCCATAAATGTCATAGGCCTTAATTCCCAGGGATTTTTCTATATCACGACGCATTTCCTCCGTCCAAGGTTCTGCCCCAAAGATCCCTGCCTTTAGGGTATTATCTTCCGGCTTATATCCTGCTTCCTTTAGCGACTCACCCAAATAGGCCGCATAGGATGGTGTACAGCATAGGATGGTTGATCCCAAATCCATCATAAACTGAAGCTGCCTTTCTGTGTTTCCCGACGACATCGGCAATGTAAGGCATCCCACCTTATGGGAACCTCCATTTAATCCCGGTCCTCCGGTAAACAGCCCATAACCATAGCTAACGTGACATACATCACCCTTTCCCGCTCCTACTGCGGTTAATGCCCTGGCGCAACATTCTTCCCAAAGATCAACATCCTTCTGAGTATAAAAGGCCACAACTCTTCTTCCTGTTGTTCCCGATGTTGACTGAATCCTTACACAATTATCCAGATCCGTTGCTAAGAGACCATATGGATATTGGTCCCTAAGGTCATCCTTGGTTAAAAAGGGGAGCTTATGAAGATCCTCTATACCCTTTATGTCCTCAGGGCTTACACCCTTTTCTTCCATCAGATGTCGATAATAAGGCACGTTATCCCAAACATGCTTTACCTGTTTAACCAACCTTTCACTTTGGAGACTTTCCATATCCTCTCTGGACATGGTTTCAATCGCCTTCTGATAATACTGATTTTCCATAATACACACTTCCTTATATATTGTTATTTATTTATTATTATTTATTTAAGTTTCCTTGGTATCGCCTATTTCAAATTGCTCGTCAGCCGACTCCGTTTCTTGCCTTAGTAATTCAGATGGTTCTTCCAATTCGTAACCTTCTACCAGGTTATTATGTTCCGTTCCCAGAACATCTTCACCCAACACTTCATCAACATGTACAAGTTCCGTTCCCAGAACATCTTCCACATTGTGAATATTAATATCGTGGATATCCGCAATATCTGATGCCGCCAGATCTTCCGGGGATTGAATTCCTCCCGATGGTTTTTCCTTATAAATCGGAATGGTAAGCTTCACCGAAAACAATTGCCCCTCATCTTGATAGGAGAAGGAGCCGCCCATATCCGTACAAATCTTTGCACAGGTTTTCAGACCGATCTTATTGCTCTCTACTCTTCTGGATTCCGTTAACACGCTGTTAATAATACTGACTTGAATATTCCGCTCCTCCGAATCCAGTCCTGCCATTATCCTTATGGCGGATAGCTTGTCTGCATATTTTGTGATGTTGGAGAAAATATTATCGAATAGTCTTCGGATACCTGATATATCCGCCTCTATTTCCACCTCTTCCGGTATCTGATAATCCAAATCGATGTTGAATCCGTAATTAATCAGCTCTGCGGAATGCTCTGAAATAATCTGTTGAAGTAATATGCTGGCATCATATATCTCTGTATTCTTCTCTGTGCCCTTACTTCCAAATACGAGGAAGTATTGAAAGAGCTTATCCGATAGATCCTTTAATTGAAAAGCCTTTTCACGGCATGCTACGATATATCTTTTTTCTTCGTCCTTGCTTTCATATTTTTCACTCTCGATTATATCCAGATAACCTATGAGGGAAGTTAGTGGAGTTCTGATATCATGGCTCATAGCCGTAATAAGTTCAGAGTTTTTATCCCATGCTTCCTTCTCACTCTGAAGTCTCTTGATAATATAGTTACGCATGGAGTGAACGTTATTGGCCAAACTGCCTATTTCATCGTTTGCTGTTCCCTGAATCCTGGCAGCAAGGTTACCGCTGGTTACCTCCTCCACCTCTGCAGAGAGTCGAACAATTCTTCCTAAAACCCTTCCGTTATACACCATTATGATTCCTATAAGGGTTAAGCCGCAGAGAATTATCCTGACAAACATCATCATTCTATAGAAGTATTGTTCTCTATATACGTTTATGTAAACATAGTAGGGACCATCCTCAAACTGAACAATTCGATTTTTAACATCTTGATGGAAGGTCTCCGGTGTTATTCTATCGTTCTCATCGTCGTATTCCAGATTACTCTGTTCAGTCACGTCCACATCCGAAATGGGAGCAGTGGTGATACTCCAACCTCCATCGAAGGCAATAGAGTAATTATCCGATACTGTTAAATAGAGATATTCCTGTTCTTTTACCCAATTGTGTAACCTCTCCGTATCTGTACTTTTAATCTTACGACCGCTTATAAATCGTTCCAAATTGCTGAAAGCTTCGTCTTCGTTTCTCTGTACCGCTTCCTCGCTTTGATAGTATTTCTGCACTACAAAACTCTGAATCCAACCAAGTACCTCAAATACCAGAAGGGTCATGATCAAAGCGATCACGACCACTATGGCTAATTTCAGATTCAGCGTAATAAAATGTTTCTTAAGTTTGTTGGCAGGCTTTTGGACTTGGTTCACTCTACTCTATATCCCTTCCCCCATATGGTTTTAATTATTTCAGGATGATTTGCATCTTCCTCAAGCTTTTTTCTAAGATTAAGTATATGCACCATGACAGTATTGCCATCCGACGGAAGATAGCTATCGTTCCAAACACCTTCATATAATTCTTTGTTTCCCACTATCTCTCCACGATGTTCTACAAAGTATCTCATTATGGAATACTCTTTATCCGTAAGGGGGATCCTTTTATCATCTTTTATAGCGGAACGGCTTTTGCTGTCCAAAACAATATTCCCACCTATGGCAGAGGGATTCTGTGATTGGGCTGCAGCATTATTGTATTCCTTATATCTTCTCAGTAAAGACCTTACCTTCATTATTAATTCCGTTTGGGAAAATGGCTTTACCAGGTAATCATCTCCGCCCTGAGAATATGCATCCACCTTGTCCTGGTCCTGAGATTTGGCAGTAAGGAAAAGTACAGGAACATTGGAACGCTTACGAATCATCTCGCAGGTTTCAACTCCTGTCATTCCTGGCATCATTATATCCAGAATAACCAAGTCAATGCTCTTATCCGCATAAACCATTTCCACTGCAGATCCGCCGTTTTCCGCCTGCACCACCTGGTATCCTTCACTTCCCAAAAGTACTGCGACTACTTCTCTAATATCCGGTTCGTCATCAACTATCAAGATTTTATATTGTTGTTCCATGGATTATTCCTTTTCTTAAAGCTTGTAATCAATTCATTTTTGCATTACCGGCTCGGTTAACTGTCAGAAAAACCAAGACAGTTCCTATGGCCGTAATAACTGTTGCTGTTATAGTTAAGGTTCCTATGCCTAAATTATCTATTATTCTGCCTCCCAATAAACCGGCGAACACTGCAGCAGATGTTGTCACCGTGGTGAAAAGGGTTTGTCCCTTTATGGCCTCACCGGACTTCATATTATCATCTATGAAACGCACCATAGCCGGCAAGTATAGAGCGAAAGCAAACATTTGAAAGACCTGAGCCCCCAGAAGCATTCCCACGGATTTCGCCATTGCACAGGATCCAACCCATAGCACAAAGGCAATAGCGGAAAACTTCAGCATATTCTCACATTTAAACCTTTGATAGAGTTTATCAAAGAGAATAAGTGTCGGTATCTCCATAAAGGCCAACACGGATAATACTCTCCCTATATCCTCACTATCACCGCCCAGGTTGTTGGCTATCTGGGCTATATACATATTGATGGTGGAATTGGAGAAATATAGTCCCAGGGTTCCCAAGCTTAGCAGAAGAAACATCTTATGGGTTCTAATGAAGGTCATTAAATCAATTTCTTCCCGGGTATTCTCGAATTCCCTTCCTTTACCGATTTCGGCTTGCTCAATATTTAGAGGATTACCTCTCTTTGATGCCATCCCCTTTAGATATCCCCTGAATGTGCTTATGATTGCAATTACAAAGAGGACTGTGGCAATCATTTCCGCTGCCGGAAGCACTCCTGTTCCACGCCTTTCCACCAATGCACCAAGCACCAGGCAAAGCACCGCATAGCAGAAGGATCCCGCGCTTCTACATATTCCAAATTTAATTCTGACTCCGGTTTCCTCCAGCCTTCTATTCACTGCATTGGCGAAGGGTTGTTGCAATAGGACTGTGGCTATTACACCAAGGAAACTTAGAGTAAGGCCTATACCTTTATCCCTAAAATGCACAACCATAAGGGTTAGTCCCAAGATAATAGCATTTAAAACTATCATTATTCTGAAAATCGCCGTCTTGGATCTTCTGTCTGCAAAGTCGGCAAGGAAAGGCTGAATCATAACCGCAAGCAGATTGGCAAGGGCGAGTATCAATCCTATTTCCGAGCTCTTATAACCTCTAGGCAGAAGCAATACGGAGGAAAAACTATATAGGGCGCCGAAGCACATCCAATAGGTTCCATGAATGGTCGCGTAATTTAGATTAAGCCTTTTCGAAGAGCTATTCATTCTTTCTTTAATTGTCTCACAAACTATACTATTATTCGTGTTATTTGGGTGTTATTTTCTACTTTATTATAATAAAAGTTGACTTCACAATTATACCACTAAGTAAGCAGCTAACACAATATATGTCGCTGTATCGTAGCTCGGGGCACAACTAACAGCATCGAAACCGGGGCGCACCTCCCGGCATCAAAGCCTCAGGGTCTGGCCACAACATCCCTTAGTCCCAATGATCGCTTAAAAAAAATACCCCTTAAGAGTTGTGCTTCATTGGGTTTACCTCACCCACAGCCCAACCCCTAAGGGGTTTTCATTTAAATTATTAAGGTTAGTTTATTAAGGAAATCACCGCGCTATTGTCTTCATTTAAGCTACAATACTGCGAGATTTACTTGGGATAGCTTAGTTGTAGTCGTAGAATCCCTTTCCGCTCTTCATTCCAAGCTGTCCGCCTCTTACCATCTTTACGAGAAGTGGATGTGGTCTGTATTTGGTGTCACCGAATTCTTTGTAAAGTGTATTCATGATAGCAAGGCATACGTCTAGTCCGATGAGATCGCCAAGAGCTAGAGGTCCCATTGGGTGGTTTGCACCAAGCTTCATAGCTGTATCGATTCCTTCTACGGAGGCAACGCCGTCAGCATAGATGCCGATTGCTTCGTTGATCATTGGAACGAGAATTCTGTTTACTACAAAACCAGGAGCTTCAGCTACTTCTACAGGAGTCTTTCCAAGTGCTTCTGTTGCTGCTACAACAGCGTCCTTAACTTCGTCAGATGTTGCAATTCCCTTAACAACCTCAACCAACTTCATTGCTGGTACAGGATTGAAGAAGTGCATTCCGATAACTCTGTCCGGCTTAGTTGTAACAGATGCCAGTTCTGTAATGGAAAGAGCTGATGTATTTGTAGCAAGGATTGCGTCTGCTTTGCAGATTTCATCAAGCTGCTTAAAGAGTTCTTTCTTCTTTTCCATATCTTCTGTGGAAGATTCAATGATCAGATCGCAGTCTTTAAGTACGTCGAATGTGTCTCCACCGGAAATTCTGCCCAGTGTAGCAACCTTATCGTCCTCAGTAATCTTTTCCTTTGATACCAGCTTAGCAAGATTCTTTTCGATCTTAGCTACTGCTGCATCAATGTATTCCTGCTTGCTACTTCTGATAACTACATCATATCCACTCTGTGCACAAACCTGGATGATGCCGGAACCCATTGTACCGGTTCCCATTACGCCGATTTTCTTCATCTGTTTTTCCTCCTGATAAAATTATCTAACTAAACGCGCAGGAGCCACAGGGATTAGGTTTATGCCATGCTTTTAAAGCGGCAACGGACGCCTGAGCGCTTTTGTTAAAATATTAACTTAGCAAAGATTATTATATCATATTGTATTTTTAATGCAATAGATAAGCCCTTATATCTTGGCTTTTAGCTCTTCATTTATGAGATAATCCAGGTCTCCATCCATCACTGCAGCCACATTTCCCACCTCTGCATTGGTTCTATGATCTTTAACCATTGTGTATGGTTGAAATACATAGGAACGAATCTGGGACCCCCATGCAATTTGAGAGAAATCCCCCTTTAGCTCCTTCAGGTTCTCCTTTTGTTCACGCTCTGCCAGTTCCACCAGTTTGGACATCAGAATGCGCATTGCCACTTCCCTGTTTTGATGCTGGCTGCGCTCATTCTGACATGTAACAACGATATTGGTTGGAATGTGAGTTATTCTAATAGCAGAGTCTGTTGTATTTACATGCTGACCGCCTGCCCCGCTGCTTCTATATGTATCAATTCTTAGATCACCGGGATCGATTTCTATATTGATGTCGTCATCAATTTCAGGCATAACTTCCACAGAAGCAAAGGAGGTCTGGCGCTTTCCTGCCGCATTAAATGGAGAGATTCGAACCAGCCTGTGAACCCCATTCTCACGTCTTAAATATCCGTAGGCATTTGTTCCTTCTATGATCATGGTGCAGCTTTTTATTCCTGCCTCAGTATCATCCTGAAGATCCGTAACGCTGACCTTATATCCCTTTTTATCTGCCCAACGCATGTACATACGTTGAAGCATCTGCGCCCAGTCCATGGCTTCCACTCCACCTGCTCCTGCATGAACAGAAAGGATTGCACTGTTGTGGTCGTATTTGCCATCCAGCAAGGCCGTAAGCCTGAAGGACTCCACATTCTCAGCAAGCTTGCCAAAATCATTCAGGATTTTGTCCGCTTCGGATTCATCATCCAATTCCTCTGCAATCTCAATCAGATCCGGAACTTCCTCCAATCCTTCCAGCAAAGAGTCATACTGACCCACTGTGGTTTCTATTGTCTTCTTCTCTTTTAATACCTTCTGGGCCTTCTCCTGATCCGACCAGAAATTCGGATTCTCGGAGGCTGCTGCCAATTCGCTTAGTTTATTCCTTAGACCTGCCAGGTCAAAGGGACTCACCTGCCTCTTTGAGTTTAGCTATCATCTGGGGAAGGTCCTGCTTAACCTGATCCAGTTTTAGCATCTTAATCAACTCCTTTCATCTTGTAATTAATATTCTGTCGTTTTGTAATTAATATCCGGCCATTCACGTTAGTTATGTTCAGCATTTTGATTGTAACAAAAAAAGCCCACCTTGGAAAGTGGGCCTATTTGTTGTGCTAATTGAGCAGGATCGCATTATTGGATTTCGAAATCTACTCTATATTATTAGCGTTTGGTATATTAATGCTTGGTGCTGAGCCAACCT
>CACXFN010000066.1 GCA_902766915.1 uncultured Eubacteriales bacterium | reverse complement strand
TGCATTCGTATAGTGTTCACTTCCGTGGCCAACAAAGCAAGCTGCCTCATCATCTTTAATCTTCTTAAAGTCTCCCATCAGAACATTGGCTACTTCTTCCAAGTCATCCTGAGATGCCAGGAGCGGTTCTCCACACTTTACTTCAACAAAGTCTGCCTTATGGGAGAAGATCATTTCCTGGAGTTCCTCGTATTCCTTTCCATGAAGCAGGTATGCAGGCTGAACGTATAGGTGAGTTACGCCATCCAAAACCATACGCGCTAAAGTTTCTCTTACTGCATAAACGGGTGCATCATCGCCTTCCGCTTCATGACGTATTTTTATAACCGCTTCATTTGTAATGGCTCTATAAATGGCCGCCTTTGGGTAAAGTTTTTGATATTCCTTCTCTAAAACATCAATAGTCTTCTTTTCCAATTTAGGGTCCTTAGTGCCAAAACTTACGGAAAGTATCGCTTTTTTCTTCATTTATTGATTCTCCTCCCTCTCCTAGTCAGCATATTGAATGCATTCGAGCTTCTTAATGCCCTTTGCACTTTCATTCTTCACCGTGCTAAATCATTTGATTGTATATTTAACCACAAAAATGAATTTTACGCAATACCCGAATTGAACTTTTTCTCCAACTTAAATAAATAATTTCTTTCATGTATATTTCCTGCTTAATTATGTTTTGTTATATGGTTTTATGATATAATTACCGAGTTGGATATCATCGGATATCATTAGTATTGTTATATCGATTGATATAGTGAAAGCGAGTATAAAGATGAAGTATTATAAAATCAATATTGCTGGATTGGATAGAGAGCTTCCGCTTTGTCCATTGAATGACGATCTGTATATTGCCGGATTCGTTATGTTCGGCGATGTAGAAATCACTGTCAAATGTGCCGAAGAACTATTATCAAGGGCGCCTGAATTCGATGTAATCGTTACAGCAGAGTCTAAGGGAATTCCTCTCGCATTTGAGATGGCTCGTCAGTCCGGTAAACCTTATGTGGTTCTCAGAAAGCAGCATAAGCTCTACATGGTTGATACAATCGTCGCAGATGTTAAATCAATTACCACAGCCTCTCCCCAGGTTCTTTGTATCGGCGCTCTAGAAGCCGAAACAATCAAAGGAAAGCGCGTCCTTGTTGTTGACGACGTTGTTAGCACAGGTGGTTCATTAGTTGCAATTGAAACCCTGGTTAATCAGGTTGGAGGAGAAATCGTTAGTCGCATGACGGTTCTTGCCGAAGGCGATGCAACAAAGAGGGATGATTTGGTTTATTTGGAGAAGCTCTATCTCTTTACACCGGATGGAGAGCCGATTATAGACTAAGCGACTTTACTTTATTTACCGATTATACTTGATTTATAGATACAGGATTGATGGACATAGGAATTGCAAAGTCACCAACTAAAAGTATGATTTTGCTTTAAAACCCATCAGCCTAAAGTATGATTTTAATTGGAAAGCGTTGACACCTGCCCTATATGAGAATAGAATTTAGACAAGAGGAAAGCCCAAATTCCTCTAAAACGTTTTGCAACCCCAACGCAAAACTGCATCTGATCCTCAAGGTTCGCTAACAGGACCTGGATCAATTCCTAATTCCTTATTCTCGGGGCAGGTCCAAGAAGAATCCCTATCTTCCAGCGAACTCCGAGATTTTTTATTGCAGAGATTTTTTATTGCAAAATTGTACATGGGGTTTATACAATGAGAAATTATAAGAGCCTTCA
Organism: uncultured Eubacteriales bacterium; assembly: GCA_902766915.1. GTDB lineage: Bacteria > Bacillota > Clostridia > Peptostreptococcales > Anaerovoracaceae > Eubacterium_B. The sequence continues at coordinate 2,611 of CACXFN010000066.1, read as the reverse complement.
AAACGGAAGCGATATCCGTGGAGTTGCCATCAGAACCGCGGATGGTCCGGAAGTTAATCTAACAAAAGAAGTTGCGGAGCGAATCGCTCTCGGCTTTCTTCTTTTTTTGCGCGATAAAACCGGAGAACCTATTCCGGGCATTAGAATCGCTGTTGGACGCGATTCTCGGCTTTCCGGTCCCGATCTATCAAAGGCGGTTTCCGAAAAAATGGCAGAAGTGGGTGCCGACGTAATGGATGGCGGTCTCGCCTCAACACCTGCCATGTTCATGTCTACAGTCTTCCCTGAATTTGATGCTGATGGCGCAATCATGATTACAGCAAGTCACATGCCACCTGACAGAAATGGTCTTAAATTCTTTTCCCGAACCGGCGGTTTGGAGAAGCATGACATATCCAAGATCCTGGAATACGCTGAATCAGATAATCTTTTTTCCATGTTCTCCGATTTACCGGATGGAGAAACCAGCACATATAAATTCAGCCAGGAAAAATCCGTTAGAAAGATTAAGCTTATGGATGTATATGCCAAACATCTTCAGAATATCATTAGACAGGGTATATCAAATGATGAGGAGGAGTTTCCATTACAAGGATTGCGGATTACGGTTGATGCCGGAAATGGTGCCGGTGGCTTCTATGCCACAGAGGTCATGGCCCCACTAGGTGCAGATATTTCCACATCACAGTTCCTGGAGCCCGACGGAAACTTTCCAAACCATATTCCAAATCCGGAAGACAGGGCTGCAATGGCCTCTATCTGCAGTCGTGTCAAAGAAACCAAAACAAATCTGGGGCTTATCTTTGATACCGATGTGGATAGAGCATCTGCAGTGGATGAACAAGGTAATGAAATTGCTCATAATGGAATTGTCGCCCTTGCAGCTGCCCTTATTGCGGAGCAGCACCCCGGGACAACTGTTGTAACAGACAGCGTTACCTCCAATCAGCTAACGGAATTCCTGGAGAAAAAACTGGGGCTTAAACATCTAAGATTTAAACGAGGCTACCGCAATGTAATCGGAAAAGCCATGGAATTAGACGCTTCGGGAATCGACAGTCAACTCGCCATAGAGACTTCCGGTCATGCTGCCTATAAGCAAAATTATTATTTGGATGATGGTGCCTATCTGGCCACCTTGATTGTGATTAAGGCGGCGCAGTTACATCGCGACGGAAAGGGCATCTCTTCCATGATTATGGATTTGGAAGAAGCAAAGGAAGCCAAGGAAATCAGACTCCCCTTTGATAACGAAAAGCTCATCGCTTCCGGAAAGAGTTTTTCGGAAATAGGAGATATGGTCATTTCCACCTTAACCGAGATTGCCAAAAGAGGAATTTTTACGCCAAGTCAAGAGGTAGCCGTAAGCGAAAACCCGACGGAGCTTGATATCAAGGGCGACAATGTCATGCCGCGGGATGGATTGACTTGTACTTCAAATCTGACGAGGTGCACCCTGGAAGAACCTAATTACGAAGGCGTTAGAATTAATTTCCCGGATGAAGATATATGTGGGTGGATGCTACTAAGAAAATCTCTCCACGATCCAATAATGCCTCTCAATATGGAAGCAATGACAGAAAGAGGTTGCGACAAAATCTCCCAAAGGCTAAAGGAAATATTGAAGGAGTTTCCTGAGGTAAACTCCTCGGCACTGTAATCACGTTGTTAAAACTATTAAAAGGTGGTATACTTACATTGCTGTGACTATATGCTCAGTTTAGGGGTAAATTAGAGGAAAGGATTTCCAGATGCATAAATCTAAAAGATTGAAATATACTTCTGCTTTGGCATTTTGTATTATCTTGGCGCTTACCTTGCTTACCGGATGCCACGAAAAATATGATCTGGCTCAATTAGCTGAGGAATATGCGCAAGAAAGTGGCGACGCCTATATTGATACTGCAGAAACTGAAAACGAGTCCTCTGAAGGGGAGGGGACAGAAGAGGATGACGCCTCAAATCCCGAAGGATCATCTTCAGTAAATAATCAGGGCAATTCGGATTTGGAAACGGAAGAAGATGGGTCAGGAGCACCTCCCTCTTCCATTTTAGGAAACACTACCACATCGAATTATTCCAATTCTTTCTTTGGAATCAAGTTTACCAGGCCTTCCAATGATTGGTATATTGCGACAGATGATGAATTGGGCCAGGTTATGGGTATAGCCACTTCTTCAATTAGCGACGAAAAGATTCTGGAAACTCTGCAAAAATCCGGTTTTGTAATGGACTTTTATGCCCTTGATACCAGCGGAAACGCCGATTCTTTAACCTTTGATAATGTTAATATAACTATTGAGGATATTGGCAAAATGTATGGTGTTCTCCTCACAGAGCAAGAATTGGCCGAGGCGTCCATAGCCTCTTCTAAATCCGCTTTGGAATCCCAGGGCTGGAAGAACGTCTCCATAGAAGTTGATGAGGCGGTCTTTGCCGGAAGCCCCAGAGTTTGCACATCTTCATCTGCGGAAATGGATGGAACCAAGATGTTCCAGAAGCAGATTTACATAAAAAAAGAATCCTACATTGCCTGTGTAACAGTAGGATCCTTTGGTTCTGACAAAACTGAACAAATGTTAAAAGCTTTCACTTCCCTTTAATTAACGTA